>PGXT01000049.1:7295-24114 GCA_002839285.1 Spirochaetae bacterium HGW-Spirochaetae-5
TTTCTGGCTGTGATTGCAGCGGGAGTTTTATCGCGGCTTCCCGATGGAACTTCTCTTGCTCACGACCTGAAGGCATTTGCCGGTGTTTCTGTGTTTATTATATCTAATCTTTACTTCACGCGTAAATACAGACGGAGAAGAAAAGTTCTGCTTACTCCATTCCCCTCTCACTGGATTGAAATTCTTGAAAAGCATGTTCCATTCTACTCTCTCCTTAATAAAAATGACAGGATAATATTTCAGAAAAAAATTCAGCTGTTTCTCAGCGGTGTTCTTATAACCGGAGTGGGGATGGAGATTGACGATACAACAAGAGTGCTTATTGGAGCTGGTGCGGCTATTCCGGTATTTAAAGTCACTGACTGGGAATATGTATTGATCACCGATGTTTTTGTTTGTCCCGATAAGTTTAATGAGTATTTCCCCCTGGTAAGCAGCGAAAGTAATATTATGGGGCTGGTTGTCCATAATAAATCAGCAGTGTATTTATCGAAGGAATCTCTGCTTCGCGGGTTTTCAAAGACTGATGGAAATAATACCGGCATTCATGAGTTTATGCATAAGATAGATGAGGGGAGCGGAGATATAGACGGGATTTTACCTTTTCCGTTTCTTTCTAGAAAAGAGAGATTAGAGTGGCTTAAAATTGTTGATAGAGAGATGGAGAGGCTGAAAGAGGGAGATTCACTTCTTCATCCCTATGCCTTAACAAACAGGGCGGAATTTATTGCTGTTGCTGCGGAGTTTTTTTTCGAGAGACCGCTTGAGATGAAAAAATATCATCCCGTTCTTTACCGTACAATGGAAAAAATTTTCAGGCAGAATCTCTCTGCAGCAGCAGGGATTGAAACTAAAAATATGTTTAAAAAGAGAAGTCCCGGTAAAGCTGAGAAATCAGAATAACTCCATGGCGGTAATCTATCTTTGAAGGCACAGCGCTGGCGCTGTGCTTTGGTTGGGGGCTCACGGGGGCGTTGCCCCCGTGAGCCCCCTTTCAGCGTATGCGAAGCATACGCTCCCTGATAGTATCCTGTTACCGCCGGTTGAAATATGTGATCTTAAATTAATTCTTGACTGTAATTCTCTGCTGAAATTCATAATAATTATTAATTAGAAATCTGGAGGAACAATGGGACTTTCCGTAACATATAAAATTTTAAAGGAACACCTTGTTGAGGGACTCAGGACGCTACCGGAACAATGGCGTATCTTCAGTTCGAGGCGATGAATATACCGAAGGTAAGAACCGATATATCCGTATCATATGTGGATCACAACACTCTGCAGATGGGATATGAGAATGCCGATGATCATAAGTATCTCCAGACGATGAATTCAAACTTCGGGATTTATTATTCAAAGGCAGGGAACGGGATCTGTCATCAGGTCCATCTTGAGCGGTTCGGCAAACCGGGAGCGACTCTGCTCGGCTCGGACAGTCATACTCCCACCGGCGGAGGGATAGGGATGATTGCTATCGGCGCAGGGGGAATAGATGTTGCCGTTGCCATGGGTGGCGGACCTTTTTTTCTCACATGTCCCAGGGTGATTAATATACGTCTAACCGGGAAGCTTCGTCCATGGGTTGCGGCGAAGGATGTGATTCTTAAAGTGCTGGAAATTTTAACTACTAAAGGGAATGTGGGGTATGTTGTCGAATATACAGGCCCGGGAATCGACACTTTATCTGTACCGGAGCGTGCTACTATAACCAATATGGGGGCGGAACTTGGTGTAACCACTTCTGTGTTTCCCGGTGATAATATAACAAAGGAGTTCCTTACAGCGCAGGGGAGAGCCGATTCATATCGTGAAATACTATGCTGTGTACGACAGAGTAATTGATATTGATCTTGGAACTCTTGTTCCAATGGTTGCCTGTCCTCACTCACCGGATAATATTAAAGAGATTAAAAGTATTACCGGAATGAAGGTAGATCAGGTTGCAATCGGCAGCTGTACAAACTCTTCATTCCGTGATCTTATGACTGTTGCTGAAATTTTGAAAGGGAAGAAAGTTCATCCCGATGTAAGTTTTATCGTCGCTCCCGGATCGAAACAGGTTTTTGAGATGATTGCTGCAAATGGCGCACTTGCCCATATCATTGCTGCGGGTGCCCGGATTATGGAGTCTGCATGCGGTTTCTGTATCGGTTCGGGACAGGCTCCAGTTACGAAGGGTATCTCTCTCCGTACAAATAACAGAAATTTTGAGGGGAGATCCGGTACCGATTCCGGTCAGATATATCTTGTAAGTCCCGAAACTGCGGCGTTATCGGCACTTAAAGGCGAGGATAAGTTTATAATTGATGATTCACTGGTTATACCTCCTGCATTCTCAGGCGGGGATATATTCAGAGGTCCGAATATCGGTGAGCCTCCATACACAGATCCGCTCCTTGATGAGATCAGCGGGGTTATAGGACTGAAGGTTGGTGATAAGATCACCACTGATCATATAATGCCCGCGGGGCAGAGGCTTAAATACAGATCTAATATCCCGGAGTACTCGAAATACGTTTTTGAAAATGTTGATGCTGAGTTTTCATCCCGATCACTTAAGAATAAAAATTCAGGTGTTTATACTGCAATTACAGCAGGTGAGAGTTACGGTCAGGGGTCCAGCAGGGAGCACGCTGCAATATGTCCGATGTACCTCGGTGTCCGTGTTGTTATGGCGAAGTCATTTGAGAGGATCCACTCCGGCAATCTTGTAAATTTTGGAATAATTCCGCTGCTCTTTATTAACAGCAGTGATTATGATAAGATAAAACAGGGTGATAGTTTTAAAATAACAGGACTTGTTGACTCTGTTAAGAACGGCGGTAATCTGAAAATTGAAATTGCCGGTTCTATGTTTGAAATGCAGATTCTTGCAACGGAGAGACAGAGAAAGATACTTCTTGCGGGCGGATTGCTTAATTATACAAGAGAGAACATGTAATACCGTGAGCAGGGATTCAAATGACAGAATTATTCTCTGTCAGCCCGATAATACAAAAGGCTGCAGTTTATGCTGCGGCCTTTTTAATTTTACTGATATCTCTCCTGAATCACTTCGGGGATTTCTTGAACAGGGGAGGGGGCGGGAAGAGGCTTTTCCTACTCATAATGAATACAGGGAATCTGCAAAGGTAAGAGATCTCTGTTCTCATATCTGTCCTTACCAGGGATTTTTAAGTGAAGAGAAACCGGGGTGCCTGATTCATCCTCTTTCATCGGGGATTGACGGCAGATGGAGGTCTCTTTTTGCGAGTAAAATCTGCGGTGAATTTTTCTGTCCGGCACATACAATTTTAAGTGATGAAGAGAAAAAGTATCTGATCGAGAATGTTTCGAACTGGTATCACTACTCCGCAGCAATAGCCGATCCGGAGAGTTTTTCTTTTATTTTTAATTATGTTAAAGATAATTTTTCTGTAACTGCTGATTCTTCGATGCAGAGAGTTCTGTTGGAAGAGGGACTCTCCGCACATGCTGAGAATCTGGCATATTATGAAGGGGCGATATTCTTTTATTCGATTCCCGAGTACAATATCAATAAAAAATACTTTTCTATTAAGTACATAAATAAATCGAGAGAACTTGTTGTATCCCGTATTGAGAAGGCCCTGTCTGCAGTATAAGTATTACCTGATAAAGGTTTAATTAACTGAAACCGGGGTGCAGGGGCATAGCCCCTGCTGCCTTCCAGTGCCGTGCACGCGGAGTGTGCACGATTTACTATTTAGTCAAAATGGAATGGGGGATATTCATCAGTAAGTCCTGTCATGAAAGATGTAATTCTTGCCATATATCTGAAATACTTTGTAAGATATATAAAAAGCACATTGGGCCATCTTCTTGTAAATATTACAGATACTATTCCAGCAAGATATACAAAAGGAATAGTTATTGTTATCAGAGACATTATTATCAGGTGAGGAATTGTGATAATAAGTATTCCTATAACAGAAAGTCTCAAAATCGCAAGATTTTTTGAGTACGTAAGCGGATAGGTAATATTGATCTGAAGCGGATGATCAATATGTTCCCGTCCTGCGTAGACCGGCCGGTCTTCAATTATACCGGTAATATTTGTTTTGATATAGAAGAAGTATCTCATTGTGTTTTCTATAACAAGAGCAAAATCCTCTACACATCTCCCTGTTGAAAGAATCACAATCTGATTTATAAAACCCAAGATTGAAGAGAGAACGGTGTAAATCAGCATTACAATTAAATGCGGAATCATGCTGATCATATAAAGGCCCAGAAGTCTGAGCAGTGCCCCGACTCTTGAGTATTTCAGTGAAAGATCGATTGAAAAATAAGTACTTCCTCTTTCCGGAGCAGATTTCTCCAGTTCAGATTCTTCATAATCAAAAATGTCGTAATCCGGCTTGCGGATTGTCTCCATTTCGTCATCTGTGTCAGGGAAAATAATAAGATCATCTTCGAAATTATCTTTAGATTTCGCAGTGACTCTGTTCTCCTCCTGTCTGACAATTGCGTCATATTCATCAAGGTCGATTTCAGGGAGTTCGTCTATTGTATCGTAAATACGTTCAGTTTCGACCGAGGCAGATCGCGTAATTTTATCCAGTGTCAGATCGGGATCAATATCATCAAGTGTAAGTCTGATGTCCTCTTCAAGTGATTCATCAAATCCGGACTTTTCCAACTCTGATGTAAGTTCATCGAATGTCAGACCCGCATCGTCAAGTGTAAGTTTTTCATCCTCTTCGGATAGTGCACCGGACAGTACATTATTCTCTTCAGCAATTTCGATCTCAAGTGTATCAAGGTCTATGGTAATACTTTCATCTTCTTCGGTCTCTTCTATCAGAGCTTTCGGTCTCTTTTTGACAACAGGAGCCGGTTCATCATCTTCGAAAATCAGTTCTCTCTCTTCTATCTCTGCTATATCTATGTCGAGATCATCAAGATTAAGTTTTATCTCCTCTTCATCGAAGTCATCATCGGAGAACTCTACTTTTTTTGCGGCAGCTTTTGAGCTTTTTATAACTTCCGGCTGTTCAAAAATGTCATCTTCGAGAGATGATTCTTCGAAATCGATATCAAGATTGTCCATATCAAGAGTGATTTCATCATCAAATGTTTTAGATTTTTCTGTCTGCTTTTCAGCTTTAACAGGTTCATCGAAAATATCTGAGTCGAGAGAAGTTTCATCAAGATCTATATCGAGATTATCGATGTCGAGTGTGATGTCGTCTTCAAATCTTTCAGGTTGTTTCTTCTGCTTTTCCGCTTTAACCGGTCCGTCGAAAATATCGGAGTCGAGAGAAGTTTCATCGAGATCTATATCGAGATTATCGATGTCAAGCGTTGTATCCTCTTCAAATGTCTCGGGTTCTTTTCTCTGTTTTTCTGATTTTACCGGCTCGCTGAAGATATCAGAGTCGAGAGAAGTTTCATCGAGATCTATATCTAGGCTGTCGATGTCAAGAGTCGTGTCCTCTTCGAATGTCTCAGGTTCTTTTTTCTGTTTTTCTGATTTCACCGGTTCATTGAAGATATCAGAGTCAGGAGATGTTTCATCGAGATCAATTTCAATGCTGTCAAAATCATCGAAGATATTATCACCGGAGTCTGACGCTGCTGATTTTCTCTCAGCTTTATCAGATTCGGTATTATCTTCAAGTTCGATATCAAGCATATCCAGGTCTACGGTTATTTCATCTTCAAATTCCAGTTCACTCTCTTTCGAAATCGGTTTTTCGTCAAAGACTATCCCCTCTTCTGCAAAGAGCGCGTCTATATCATCCTGTGAACTGAGTTTTTTTTCTCTTTCACTTTTTGTATCTCCGGAAGCTGAATCTGAATCTATATCGTCAAAACTGAAATCGGATTCCTCATCTGAAGCGGGTTCTTTTTTCACCGGTTTTTCATCAAAATCATCAAAGAAAATTTCATCATTTTCAGATCCGGCTATATCATCTTTAAGCTCCAGTCCAAAATCATCACCGGAACTTTTTGCTGTTTCATTTTCATCGAATGATATAAAATCATCGGTTTTATTAATTTCATCAATGGAGGGAATTTCTGAAAACAGATCGTCTGTTTCATCTTTCTTTTCTGATGAGGGTGTTTCAGCAAAGATATCATCATCTATTTCCGGGAGATCATCTGTTTCTTCAATTTCCAGATTTATATTTCTATCTTTTTTTACGGAGTCATCAGCAGAATCTTCAAGGGGGAATTCTGATGCCAGTTCATCTTCAATTGAGCTGAAATCATCATTTTTTCCGCTTTCAGGGATTTCGTCTGAAAAAAGATCATCAGGGGTGCTGAAATCGTCTGTCTCTTTAATGGAAGAGTCTGTTTCAACGGAAAAATCGTCGTTGAAATACGATTCTTCAAGCTGAATATTATTCTCTTCCTGGCTCTTATCGATAATTCTATTATCGATTATGTTTTCCGTGCTGCATTTCGGACATGTGAAAGCAAATTTTTTGTCTGCTACTTTCTCATCATCTACAGCAAATGCAGACACACAGTTATTACACCTGACAATCATCTCATACTCCTGTTACGTTATCTGCCCGGGAAAAATTTTTCATTTACGTTATGCTGTATAATTATCGGTGAAATAGGGAGAAACAGCACCATGAACCATTTCATATCCCTGCCGTTAATCATCTCTGATTTTTGCATATATTTGAGGTTTAAGTAAATACTCCAGATGCCCAGTGTAAACACTGAAAGTATTATATTCATAACCGGATCGTCGCCGAAAACCCTGCTTATCCTGGCAAGCCACCAGAAATAGTACAGACCCAGAGTGATAGCTATCAGAAGAAACATGACTACCAGATTATTTTCAGGAATATATTCATGCATTTTGTTTACCTTTAATATTTAGTATTCTTCAGTTATTATTATCAACCGGGTGAACATGTGCAATTAAAGCATTCTGAATCAAAAACCGTTTGCAATTCACGGATTATAGCCCGGCTGTAAATATACATAAATATGAGTATATTTATTCTGTAATATTAACGGTATTTTTTACTTAATATCTTAACAATTTTTGTTTAAAGATTTTTAATAGTATTAAAATAATTATGTCATGAACTGTAAATTGTTTCGTTTCGTGACTATAGAATTTATGATTGAAATAGTACAGGCTTCGACTCCGCTCAGCCAGCGTTAAATTTCGCTCAACAAGCGTGAAATTATGCTCAGAGAGCTTTAAATAATGCTCCCTGCTTGTATTGAGCTTGTCGAAATGAGCGGAGTCGAAGGGCTAATTCATTCGTTAATCGCTATAAATACCGTTATGCTATTTATATGGTCGCTCTTTGATATTAATATAGAGCTTTTTCAGCTCTCCATTGCGCCAGATCGATACGGTTACGGTTTCACCTATGCCAATCTCCTCCATTGTCTGAAAAAGGTCTTTTACATCGATAATGTTCTTGCTGTTTATTTTTACAATAACGTCACCGACCCTTATTCCTCCGGAATAGGCGGGGCTTCCATTTACAACTTCCCCTACAAATGCTCCCTGATTCTCCTCCAGGCCTATCTGTTTAGCGTCTTCATCGGAGATTGGAATAATACTTACTCCAAGATACCCCCTTTTAACTCTTTTATTCTTCTGGAGCTGGGCGAGAATAGATTTGGCGGTATTCATGGGGATGGCAAAACCTATACCCATGTATCCGCCGCTTTTGGAATATATCATACGGTTGATGCCTATAACTTCACCGTAAATATTGATGAGAGGCCCCCCTGAGTTCCCGGGATTGATAGATGCATCGGTCTGAATATGGGATCCACCCATAAAGTCTACATCGCGCCTGCCGATGGCGCTTACAACTCCTACGGTAAAGGTTTTATCCAGTCCAAAGGGATTTCCGATTGCAATTGCCCAGTCCCCCACCTGAACTTTGTCGGAATCTCCGAAGTAGACCGGAGCAAGTTTACCCTTCGGTTCAATTTTGAGCAGGGCAAGATCTGTTTTTTCATCGGACCCTATGATTTTTGCTTCATAATTTTTTCCGTTGATGTTTACTATTACTTTATCAACGCCGTGAATGACGTGGTGATTTGTGCAGATATACCCATCTTCAGAGAGGATAAATCCGGTGCCAAGACCGGTCCGTTTCTGAACCTGCGAGCCTTCCCCTCTGCCGAAAAACTCTCTCATTATGGGATCATCAAAAAAAGGATTCCGTATCTTTACAAGCTGCTCAGTTGTTATAAATACCACCGAGTCTTTATACTGGCTGAATATTTTGCGGAATATATTCTGTATCTCGAATGCTTTCGTAGATTCAGCTTCGGCCTTTATCGGGGACTGACCTGAATTTCCGAAAAGAACTCCCTGGTTATCCCTGCTGCATGAGAAATGATTAATTCCTGCAGCTGTTATAATAATTATTACAGGTATAATAATTAAAAGTTTTTTTGCTTTATACTTCATCGCTTTTCAACCTCAAAACTGATCTTTTTTATACTTTCGGGAACGATGTTCCTCTTTTTCTATCTCTTTTTTAAAAATATATTTATCATCACGGGAACCATCTGTTTTTATTGTGTCCATGTCAACCATGGGGTGTTCCTTTTTATCCCCACAGCCTGTTATAAATGCAATAATCAGAAGTGAAAGGAGGAAAATAGAAAATTTATTCATTTAAAACTCCTTAATTACCGGATTTATATTTTTATGAGAATAAACTGAATCAGAAAGTGCTCTCCACTGTGCCTGATACGCAAGGCAGAGAGTATATCGCTTGTCTATAAGCTACCTGTATCAATAATAAAGATATGAGAAAAAAATACAAATAATTTTTTATCGCAGATTCTTCAGAAGACCAGAAGTCATTTATATCAATACAATTTATTATAGTCTTCCCATAAAAAAATTCTTTTTGACTTTAATCTCTGTCGAAGTATTAAGAAGCTATTGAAAGAGAAAATGATGATAAAAGATCTGCAATATAAAATCGAGCCGGCAAAGGACGGAAATCCGTTTTTAACTGTAATACAGAATGGTAAGGATATTCCCCTCCATAGCAGGATAAATCCTCTGAAAGAGGGGGACACATCGGGTTATGTTTTCGAGCCTGAAAAATTTGATCTTCTTATAGTGATGGGATGCGGTCTTGGATATAATATTCTTAAACTGAAAGAGCTTTCCATTCAGTTTAAGTCTGTCATTATAATCGATATTCTGCATGGAATTGAGAATGAAATAGCACAGAATCCCCATACATCATTTCTTTTTAAAAGGAAAAATATTACATTTCTCACGGGGCTGGATATAACTGAAATTGATGAGGTGCTCTTCCGGATTATAGATTTTGATTTAATTAAGGGGATGCAGGTCGTTGAACATCCTCAGTCGCTCCGTATTTTTCCATGGTACTATGATGAGGTCCGGTTGCTCATCAAAAGGCTGATTGATAAAAAAGCCGGAGATAAGGCAACGATCAGGACTTTCGGTAATATATTTTTGAGAAATGCGCTTAATAATATCAGTAATTTAAAATTTTCTACTCCTGTATCTGCTCTTGCAGGCAGATTCAGAGGGAGAAAAGCTGTAATTGTTTCATCGGCTCCATCTCTTGAAGATAACATTGACAGGCTTAAACTTCATGAAAATGATCTGTATATTATTGCTGTAGATTCAGTTCTTCCGGTTCTGAGAAGTTACGGGGTTAAACCGGATTTTGTAATATCGATCGATCCGCAGGGGAGAATCGGGGAACACTTCCTCGGACATGATGTTTATGAAGCGCTGCATATTTTCTCTATAGTCTCCCCTCCGGAACTTGTTGAGAAGTACAGGGGATTTATCTCTTTCAACAGTCACCCTGTGTCTCAGATTATTGATGATATGTATCCCGGTGTTAATGGCTCAATAGATTCATCTACCGGATCGGTTGCCGGTGATGCGGTTAAGTTTGCTCTGCTGGCAGGATTTGAGTTTATCGCCATGACAGGTTTTGACTTTTCTTTTTCAGAGAATATCATCTACGCCCGAGAGACGGCATATCAGAAGAGGTATACGGAGTATTTTAACAACAGATTTAAAACTGCGGAGACATTTAACGCGGCATATATTTTTAAATCGAGCGGATCTCTTACTTCAGAGGGTAAGTACACAAGGCGGTCATTTATCAATTACAGAAATTCTCTCGACTCATTTATAAAAGATAATAAATCTGACAGAATATTTATGATAAACAGAAGAGGGCTTCCTCTGACAAATGCGGAGTCTATAGATTTTGATTCATTTATGAGCATTCAATGTAAAGTTAAAGATAACAAGAGAGAATATCTCCGGCAGATAAATGCGGAGAGTGGATTAAATCCGGTAAGTATTCAGAAAGTCAGGGAGAGATTACTTGATAAAAGAGTTACTGATGCAGTTCTTGAAGAATCACTGGGGATTGAAGTTACATCGGAGAGAAGAAGCAGGATTATCCGTATGATAGAGGGGATTTGCTGAGGTAGCGTTTTAGTACGTGGATTTTTATTGTTTATTCGGGCTGTCGGGAAACATTCGCCCCCTATCCGCCCGTTGGGCACCTTTCCCCATGAACGGGAGAAAGGGGAATACGAAATGTTTACTCTTCCTTCTCCTCCCATTCATGGGGGACTAGAAACAGGATGTTTCTGTGTCGGGCATGGGCACGATGCCCGAAAAGTGCCGACTGATGCCCGGAGGGCAGAGGGGGCGGGAAATTTAACATAAGGAATATTATATGAGAGTGGGAGTTACAGGTATTTTTGCATCCGGGAAGGGTACTGTCTGTGAACTGTTCAGGGAGCTTGGCGCCGAGGTTATTGATACGGATATTATCGCACGGGAGATTATGGAGCCGGGGCAGGATGGTTTGAAATCAGTTATAGAGAAGTTCGGGCCGGACTTTATTAATCCTGACGGCACTCTTGACAGAAGGGGTTTTGCCAATTCGGTTTTCGGCAATAAAGAAAAAGTCAGGATTCTCAATGAGATTACCCATCCTGCTATACAGAAAATTGTTGAAGAGAGGAGCTCCGGTAAGGGGATATTTATGATCAACACGCCTCTTCTTTTTGAGTCAGGTTTTGATAAAATTATGCAATATAAAATTGTGGTAACAGCCGGGGATGATCAGGTGCTTGATAGAGGGAGTAAAAGAGATAAAATTTTAGAAGATGAGATAAAAGAGAGGCTTAAACATCAAATTCCGCTAAATGAAAAAGTTAAACTTGCCGACTATATAATAGATAATTCAGGTACTATTGAAGATACTAAAAGGCAGGTTGTTGATTTATGGAAAATTTTGATCCAAAACCGAACGCAGTAAAAGAAAAGAATTTATATATTGTTCATCTTGACACACCCAGAATCATTATTCTTTCATCGGTGGTAATAGGTATTATTACTGCGGCTTTTCTTTTTGGGATGAGTTTTATGAAAGAGGATAAGCCCGGATCCAAGGAGTTTACAATAAGCGGTATGAATTTTGATGACAGCAAAACCGCGGATATGCTCGGAGCCGATATTCCTCCGATTCCAGGTGAGGGCTTTGTTGAGGGTGCAGCTGATGATAAAATTGCAGCGGTAGACGAAAATAAAAATAATACTGCAATTATCGATGAGAGCAGTTCAACTAAAAGTTCAGAGATAGCTGCAGGTAACGCAGAGATCGGGCATGCTAAAAGTGATATTCTTACAAATGAAAATATCAAGGAGATAATACCTCCTGCCGGGAATAAGAGCAAAATTGTCAGTAAAACTGAAAAAGTAGTTAAACATGATAAAAAGATTGAAAGCAGCAATACAAAAAAAATTGCAGCAAAAGATAATAAGAAAACAGATGTAAAACATGATTCTTCAAACAGCAAAAGCAGAGTATACGAAGTATCCCGTAATGTTGATGAAAAGAAGAGTTATGATTCATATGCGGTACAGGTGGCATCTTATGGTACGCTCTCTCAGGCGGAACATGAAAAAGCTCTTCTGAAATCTAAAAGATTTGATGCATATATTGATAAGGGTGTTGTAAACGGGAAGAATTATTTCAGAGTAAGAATAGGGCCTGTCTCTTCATCAAAAAAAGCCTACGATCTCCTGAATGATGTACAGAGCGATTCCCGTTATGCGGCCAGTTATATGGTTAAAGAATAGAGTATCCTGCGGGGCTCTGAAAGGGCTACAGCCCTTTTAAACCCTGTTAAGAATGCGATACAATGACCGCATATAATATTGATTGGAAGAAGCGGCAATTTTGTCGCTTTTTTTAATTGCATTAGTAATTATGAAGTATAGAAATATATTTTAAAATCCAAAGCTTCAGACACAGCCCCCCAAACCCCCCGGAGGTGGGCTTAAAGGCGATGAAACAGTGAATGTATATAAAGTTTAGTTCATTGTTTGCCGGTCTTATACCACCTTCCGGGAACCGGGGGGCTGTAGAGAATTTTTTCGAGGAGATTGCCATGTATTCAATATTCAGCGCGACTAAAGATCTGGTTATGAAGATTGATACTTTTATTGATCTTGTAAGTGAGTCTGTTCTTCATTTTGAAGAGGGGCTGAAGCTCTATCTCTCGGGAAAAGAGGATGAGTTTAATGAGAGGCTTGATATTATAAGAATTCTTGAAGGGCGTGCCGATAATCTGAGGCAGGATATCGAAGCACAGCTTTATGTCCAGACCCTGATCCCGGAATCGAGAGGGGACGTACTTGAAATTCTTGAAAATATGGATGATATAATAGATTTTTCCAAAGCGCTTATGTTTGAGTTTTTTATTGAAAAACCGGAAATTCCTGTTGAACTTCATGAAAGGATGAAAAAACTCGCCGAGACTGCTGTTGATTCAACCCAGGCCCTGATCCAGTCAACAAGGTCTTACTTTTATGATGTTAATACTGTGAAAGATCATATCCATAAAGTCAAGTTTTTTGAAAATGAATCTGATCATCTTGCAGAGAAAGCCAAAAGAGAGATTTTTCAACTGGATATTGATCTCAGCAGAAAACTCCATCTTAAAAATTTTATAGTATCTATAGATTCGATATCTGATATTGCCGAGAATATTTCAAACAGACTTTCAATAGCTGCAATGAAAAGGATAGTCTGATGTCACTGATCATTTTTTTATCAAGCGGACTTTTTTTAGGATGGTCCTTCGGTGCCAATAATGCCGGGAATGTCTTCGGAACTGCTGTCGGTTCGAAGATGGTGAGTTTTAAAGTCGCGGCGGTTGTAACAAGTTTTTTTCTTATTCTTGGGTCCTATGTTTCAGGAGCCGGAGCAACCAGGACTCTAGGCAAACTCGGTTCTGTAAATGAAATAGGCGGGGCATTTATTGTAGCTCTTGCTGCTGCTGTGGCGATCTTCTGGATGACCAGGATTAATCTTCCGGTTTCAACTTCGCAGACAATTGTAGGTTCAATTATAGGATGGAATTTTTTCTCAGGATCTATTACAGATTATGAATCACTGATGAAAATTGTATCAAGCTGGGTTGTTGCTCCTGTTATTGCCGGACTTTTTGCAGTACTGATTAATAGTATTGTAAGACGCCTTCTCCGCAGAGTGAAGATCCATATTCTCTATTTTGACTTTTATAATAGAATTGGTCTTATAATTGTCGGGGGGTTTGGCGCATACTCTTTAGGTGCCAACAATATCGCCAACGTCATGGGAGTATTTGTCCCCGTTGCTCCATTCCGGCCGATTGAAACTATAATCGGTACAATTTCAGGGAATGAGCAGCTCTTTATTCTCGGCGGTATAGCCATGGCAGTCGGAGTCTGTACATATTCAGCTAAGATTATGCAGACCGTTGGTAATAATATTATACCATTAACTCCGCTTACTGCGCTTGTAGTGGTTTTTTCTTCATCCAGCGTACTTTTTCTTTTCTCATCCCAGAATCTTGAACGATTCCTTGCAGGGATGGGTCTCCCCACGATACCGCTTGTTCCAATTTCCAGTGCACAGGCGGTTGTCGGTGCGATAATCGGTATAGGTCTCTATCAGGGGGGCGGAGGGATGAATTTCAGGCTTCTGGGAAAGATTGCTTCCGGATGGGTAACGGCTCCGGTTCTGGCCTGTTTAATAAGTTTTGTTTCCCTTTTTATTATTCAGAATGTTTTTAATCAGCCGGTATACAGACCGGTTAAGTTTAATATGTCTTCTGATGTTGAAAGACGATTAGTTACAGAGGGGATTACCTTTCTTGCAATGGATCAGTTTGTTGACAAGGAGTTCAGTACAGCTGTTGAATTCAGGCAGGCTTTGAAAACCCATGCACCTGATCTTGAGGTATGGGATATGAACAGGGTGGTTGAACTCTCGGAGCTGAGAAATATAATTGTGAATACCGAAATTATTCAATATGAAATTGACGAGGGATGGTTCACCCCTGAGCAGGCCGGTATTTTAAAAGAGCTTAATGGCAGAAGTTTTAATTATTCGTGGGAACTTCGTGATGAGCTTGAAAAATTAAGTCCGGCATGGAGGATGAAGAAGAATACTCCCCAGGGGAGACATTTTAACAGAGATATGATTTCAAAACTCGATTATCTTTATAAAAAATTCTGGGTAATAAAATAGGATGATAATAATCTGCAAACCGGCAGAAAGCGCGTTTTTGGGAATATACTGGAAATGATATAATTCTGCAACTACTAGTGCTTCAACCGGATAGATTTTCATTAAATAGTTTTTATATAATACCGAAAAATCTCCCGGCCTATCGGCCACCCTCTTTGATAAAGAGGGTTTAAACTTTCATGATTTTGTAACCCCCTTTATTAAAGGGGGATGTTGAGCGATGCGAAACGGGGGGATTTCAAGTTTATAGCTGATAAATTATTGATTCAAAATCATCCGGTCACAGCACTATAAGTTAAGGAATATACTGAAAATGATATTAAGAGATATTAAAAGAGCTATCGAAGTGAGAGGGGAGATCTGTCTTTCGGAATTATACTCCCTCTTTGACGCTGATAAAGGACTTGTGGATCAGGTATTACGGGAACTTATCGAAAAAAAAGTAATCACAGAGGTAATTACAGAGAGGGCATGCAAGGGATGCCCCATGAAGTGTAATGAGAGAGGGGAGAGAGTTTTCAGGCTCTCCTGATCAGTTGGCATCCTCTTTTGAAAGCATCTCTTCGATCTCATCTGCTTTTGCAGCGACATAAATCAATGATTTCATAAATCTTTCAGGCTCACAGTTTTCGAGAAGAACGGTGTTGTGCATTACAAGGTTGTCTTTTTCAAGAGCCAGTGCGCCGTAGTCGAAAGTCAGATTCTGCTGAAGAGCTGACTTGTATAAATCCCATGTATCCTGTTTCAGCGATGCTATTACGGAGTGATAATGTATAACTCTGTCCCCTGATTCATCTTTTTTCAAATAGACAAGTATATCCTGAGATCTGCCATTATCGAATTCCAGTGTTGCTGTATAGTCACCGTTTTTACCTTTATGAAACGGTATCTTGAATTCACTTGCTATTGCTGAAATAAAACCGTCAAAAATTTCCATCGTAACCTCTATTAAAGTGCAATTATACATGTTTTGAGCAGGATATAAAAAACCGCTATTTTTGAATCTGTTGTATTATATGATATACCCGATAAAAGTCAAGTTTGAAATTAGATGAGAGAGAAGTAACGGCTCAAAAACCACTGCTGACAACGCTCTCCGCCGCGCCGAAGGCGCGGCGGAGATAAAAGCCTCCGGTTTAAAAGTTATATGGTAGCGAATTATTTTTGGAGGTGCGTATGCTTCGCATACGCTGAAATTGGGGATTACGGGGGCGTAGCCCCCGTAATCCCCAATTTCAGGCGCAGCGCGTAGCGCTGCGCCCCTGAAAATAAAATGCTATCCGTGTATATGAGAAAATATACAGATATTTTTTATTGACATGTTACTTTATGAAAGAACTCTTGAATATATAAAAAGTCACCAATTCCCCGGGTGGGACTTTTCGGGAGAAACCTCTCTTTAGATGCTGTGATAGGATGAATAATTATGATAGAAGGAATTTTTGTTGAGGGTTTAATATACGGGATAATGGTTCTGGGGGTATTTATAACTTACAGAATTCTAGATTTTCCCGATCTTACGGTTGATGGATCGTTTCCGCTTGGTGCTGCCATTATGGCTTCCATGATAGTAAACGGGCATAACATATTTTTTGCTCTTCTGGCTGCTTTTGCAGGGGGTATTGCTGCAGGAGTTGTAACGGCTACTATTCACAACAGATTAAAGGTTCCTAATCTGCTTGCGGGTATCTTAACAATGACGATGCTCTGGTCTGTAAACATAAGGGTACTGGGGAACAGGGCAAATCTTCCGCTTCTTCAGAATCATACGATAATTACAGATATAGTTAAATATACCGAAAATTATATCCCGTCTGAATATTCTATACTGATTTTCTTTTTTCTTGTGGCCATGCTGATTAAGACCGCGCTGGATATTTTCTTCCGTACAGATATGGGGCTGACACTGGGTGCGCTCGGGAACAATCAGCAGATGGTCATTTCTCAGGGTGTTAATATCAACGTGATGAAGGCAATCGGAGTGGGGCTTTCAAACGGTTTAGTCGCAGTTTCGGGGGCTTTTGCTGCTCAGTATCAGGGTTTTGCAGATGTGGGCCTCGGTACAGGAATTGTAATTATGGGTCTTGCCTCGGTTATGATCGGTGAGTTTCTATATACTTCAAACAGAATATGGGTTTTGACACTGAGGGTATTGGCCGGATCAATTATCTACAAGGCGATTATGTATCTCGGCAGATATTACGGTTATCATATAGGGCTTACCCCCAACGATCTTAAACTTCTTGCAGGTC
>PGXT01000050.1:0-815 GCA_002839285.1 Spirochaetae bacterium HGW-Spirochaetae-5
TTTTTAAGGATATAATGAGGAAAAGAATATGAAATATATTAAACTGATAATATTAGCCGCATTTTTAAGCACAATGTTTACCGGATGCTCCTATGTATCTGATATGGTAGAGGGTAGAATCTCAGATAGAGCATCATTTACTGCATCAGCAGTTTATAGCGGAGGGAATGTTACATTAACATGGGATAGAACTGATTCCGATCCTGATTTTACTGGTATAGAAATATCTAGAACAAAAAATCCAAATAATGAATTTGAAACCTATGAGGTAGTAGCAACCAGACTAACTGATGGGGTACTAGCAAATGGACTAAATACAACTTACACAATTTCAGCTGGATTACCGTCAGCGGTTTCTCCTGGAGAAGTATATTTTTATAGGGTAGCATTCATTTATTGGGATAATCCTGCTGATGAAAGAATCCCCGGTACTAACGGATATACTGCTGTTGATGCAGATAATTACAATAACAAGACTAACATAGAAGCAATCAGTGGTTATGCAAAAGTTGTAATCCAATAGCTATTCATCAGATAAACCTGGTTGATTCCCCTTCTGAAAGAAACCACCCCAAAAAACCAAATACCCGCTTCCGCGGGTATTTTAAATTAATCTGGTTGTAACATATTCCACCACCCGACCATCCTCTCCAGGACCTTGGCAGGTAGAGGGTGGTCGCGCTTCTGCGCCGACCGGGTGAGTGGTATTAAATTTCTATTTATCGCTGATCTTCGAAAAATCTATCAGGCTTTTAAAGTTTTTAAGTATCCCCTCAAGAATTGAAAGCCTGTTATCTCTCACCTCGATTCTATTA
>PGXT01000050.1:981-25792 GCA_002839285.1 Spirochaetae bacterium HGW-Spirochaetae-5
ACATGCGTCAATCTCGTCATATTTAAAACCTTCGTCGGTAAAAATTGTCTTCGCCCGTACATTTACAAACTCTACAATCTTATCTACCAGCTCTTTACCGTTTTTGTAATTGCCGGAAATTTTATCCAGAACATCACTCAGCTCAAGGGAGAGATTGTTTCTGATAATCAGTTCAACCACTGCATTGGACTGACGGCGTAAGGCATAGGGGTCCTGTGATCCTTTTGGAATATTACCCACTGAGTACGAACCGAATAAATTATCGATCTTCTCGGCAAGTGAAAGCACAACAGAAACAATAGCAGACGGTACGGCATCACCATGAAATCTCGGCCTGTAGTGATCGTTAATGGCCTCTGCTACCTCTTTATCCTCTCCGTCATTCAGCGCGTAAATACGGCCAACACGCCCCTGAAGTGAAGCAAACTCATAAACCATTGCCGTATCGAGATCGGCCTTGGAGAGAAAAACAGCTCTCTCAATCTTTGCTTTAACTTTATCATCAAGCTTTAAAGAATCTGCAATCTGTGAAGCCGCAGATTTCATCCGCTCTATCTTGTCATAAATACTTCCAAGATCTTTATGAAACATGACATTCTTAAGAGAATCGACTCTCTGCTCGAGTTTGAGTTTCGCGTCCTCTCTGTAAAAGAATTTGGCATCTGTAAATCTTGCAGATATTACTTTTACGTTCCCTTTCACAATATTTTTATTTTCAGGATTATTAGCAGTAACAAGAAACTTATTTATCAGTTTACCCTGGGTGCTCAAAATTGCAAAATATTTCTGGTGCTCTTTCATCTCTGTAATCAGAACTATATCGGGTATCTCTAAAAAGTCCTTATTAAATTCACATGTTATAATATGGGGATTCTCCACAAGATAAGTAACTGTATCAAGAAGTTCCTCGTCTTCATTCAAAACTCCGCCGGCAGCCTCTGCTGCTTTAATGAGTGATCTTCTTATCTGCTCCTTTCTCTCGTTCTGATCAAGGATAACTCCATTCTCTTTAAGTTTATCAGTATAGTCCGAAATTTTTGAGATCTCTATCATTCTGTTATACTGAACAAAGTGTCCCCTTGTCAGATTCCCGGATTTTATCCCTTCGATTTCAAACGGGATAACTTTATCATTAAACATCAGTACAAAATACTGGATAGGCCTGGGGAAAGTTATTTTCTTGTCGCTCCACTTCATTCTTTTAGGGAACTGAAGATTTGCTATGCAGAACTCAAGTATCTCCGGAATGATCTTTTCTGTTTTTTCAGATGAAAGAGTTTTCGAGGCAAATATATATTCACCCTTATCGGTATCCCGTACAACTGTGTCTTTTAATTCAATCCCGTTCCCCCGCAGAAATCCCTCCATGGCTTTCGTTGGAACCCCGGCGCTGTCGTAAGCCGCCTTTGCCGACGGTCCCTTCAATTCAACGATTTCACTTCTCTGAAGATCCGCCAATCCTGAAATGAGCACAGATATTCTGCGGGGAGTTGCATATACCTCTATTTCATTGAAATCGATACGCAATTCAGTCAGCTTCTCTTTAAATATATTATTAACAGAGGCAACAGCAGGGGGCAGATATCCTGCAGGAATCTCCTCCGATCCTATTTCACATAGAAAATTCGCATTTTTAAGCATATAGCACTCCAGAAAGGATATTTGCATAAGGTATATAATGAGGTATCACAGAGAGTCATCTCTGAGTCAATAAATTTTTAGATTATAGAGGGAAGTACTGATGTTGAGGAATTTATCTTTTCAGATATTTTTTAGGATTGGTATGTTCTCCCTGCTTGATAAGCTCAAAATGCAGATGCGGTCCTGTAGATCTTCCGGTATTACCGCTTTTAGCTATATTCTGACCCTGCTTTACGTACTGACCTTCTTTTACAATAATTCGCGACAAATGGCCGTAGAGACTTTTCCATCCGCCGGGATGTGCAATAATTACAGCATTCCCGTAACCGCCCATCCATCCGGCATATGTTACTTTACCGTATTTAGTTGAACGTATCCAGTCATATCTTACGGAAATATCCATCCCCTTATGAAATTCTTTATAAGCATGGTTAAAAGGATTTCTTCTCCATCCAAAACCGCTTGTTACTCTACGGCTGTTCGACGGCCATAAAAATCCTGAAAAAATATTCTGCGGTTTTGCGTCGGGAATAAAAACCAGTTCACCCTGCGCAACAAAATCGGGATTCCTGAAATGATTTTCTGCAAGGATCTTCTCTACAGGTATTTTATATTTTGCAGCAAGACCGGCAACATTGTTACCCTCTCTCATATTATAGAGAATACCCTCTTTATTCGGTATTCTAAGCGTAATCCCCGGATCTACATAATCGTATGATTTAAGATTATTACTGCCGCAAATGGTATCTATTGAAACACCATATTTTTTAGCAATACCGTTAAGGCTCTCTCCGGGTTTTACTTTATGTGTCTTTATCTTTAAAGGGGTATCGACTGTAGGTACAGAGAAGTCTGTTTTATCAGAAAGAAGAAGTTCATTCTTAAGTTTTTCATCTTCTTCAATATTTTTAATGTCGTAATCAGCAAGAACCATAAGACCGGAAGTTTCATTTTCATTTGAATCATCGGCTGCTTCGGCGTTCACAGCGGTTGATGATCCGGCGGAGGCCTCACTTGCCGGAATTGCTGTAATAATTATTGAGGAGATAACAATAAAACCTGCTGTCATTGCAACAGCCTTGGTAAGGCGGAAAAAATCCTTTTTATATATATTCCTTATATAAGTACCGTTTTTACCAATATATATAAAGACTATATCGTTGGTAAAAACATTTATAGTAAGTTTTCCGATTTTATATGTATTAAATCCTTTTTTAAACATCCTTTCTAATCTGCTTATTTAAAATTTTTCCAGTGATAATAAATAATCGTCTCTTATAACAAAAATGTTTAATCTTTATTTTTTATCAGGCAGCTTGTTTACTAACGAAGAGCCGGAATATACTTCTTCTATATATCTTTTAGGATCTTTTTTGTTCATTCCTGTAATTGTAATCTTCCCGTGTGCTACAACTCCCCGCTGAATGGAAATGGCTGGTGCAGTAATATCCCCGAGAACTTTGGCAGTCTCAAGAAGACGTACCTCATTTTCCGCAGTTATATTCCCGATAACAGTTCCGGCAACAACAACTGATTTTGCAAAAATATCAGTTTTTATTCTCCCTTTTTCTCCTACAACAAGCTCTTCATCAGTCTTAATCTCACCTTCAAATTTACCATCTATCTTCAGAGAGCCGCTGATGTAGAATTTCCCTTCGAAAACTGAACCCTCTCCGATTGTGCTGTTTATTCCTTCAGGTCTTGGTGCCATAAAATACTCCATTAGTACTGATAATTATTGCTGATAGATAAGAATTTAAGTCTAAAACCCGCTGAGTCTATGTAAATCATTTATTTATTATACGTCAAATATTATTTTAAACATAGCCCCTTAAAGGCATCGGTTTATTTTCGGGGGTACATAATTACTGTTCTAAAACCTGATTATATATTTAAAATATCCGTAAAAATCACATCGTTAAATCAAGACTATCCAGTTTGACTCTCTTTTTGAGTTTACCCACGGAGACAAGTGACATGGTCTTGTCTCTAAAAATCTTTTCACATACTCTCATATAATCATCATGGGTAATGTTATCGATTACTTTTACAATATCGTTAAAATCGAAATATCTGCCATAAGTCATCTCATTTCTGGCGAGCTGACTCATTCTTACTTCATTGCTTTCAAGGCTTAGCGCCAGATTACCCTTCATATATGTTTTTGTATCGCGGAACTCCTCGTCAGTAATCCCGTCATATAACATCTTTCTGCACTCTTTCATTATAAGATCAACAGTAAGGGCAAATTTTTCAGGCAATGTTGCACAATAGATTCCAAAAACACCGCAATCTACATAAGATGAATGAAAAGAATAGATTGAATAACTTATACCCTCTTTCTCACGGATATTCTGAAAAAGTCTTGAAGACATACTCCCGCCCAGAATTGTACTTAAAATATATAACCCCCAGCGGTCTTCATCTCCACGCTTAATACCTTCAAGCCCCATGCAGAAATGAACCTGCTCAAGATCCTTCTCCATATGCTCACGTGATATTCTTGCGGGAATACCGGTTTCAATAATTGGGACAGGTATTATTGTTTTTTTCTCTTTACCAAAATATGCAGAGATAAGATTTTTCGCCCTTTCCGGCTCAAAATTCCCGGCAATGGCAAGTATTGCATTATTATTAACATAATGAGAATTATAAAATGTAGAGAGCGATTCGCGGGTGGTTTTTCCTATCCCTTCTATAGAACCGAGGATTGAATGACTTAGAGGGTTCCCCTGAAGCATTTTTTCCATAAAAAAATCGTGAATGAATTCATCAGGAGTATCTTCATACATTCTGATCTCTTCCACGATAACATTTTTCTCTTTCTCAAGTTCTTCAGGGTCAAAGAGAGAATTATAGTACATATCAGATAAAATCTCAAGTGCAAGTTCAAGATAATCTGATACCACATTTATGTAATAGCAGGTGTATTCTCTATTAGTGGCCGCGTTATGCTGACCACCGACACGATCTATGTTCCTGGCAATATCACCAGCCGTATATTTTTCTGTCCCCTTAAACAGCATATGCTCAGCTAAGTGAGCATATCCATACTGATCAGGATTTTCATCTCTTGATCCCTTGTTGATCCAGAGACCAACAGAGACAGAGACTACTTCCTTTACAGGTTCAAGGAGAACAGAGAGTCCGTTTTCCTGCTTATATTTAATTACCATTTATTCTTCTAAAGCTTCCTTTCTGCTAAGGTCAATTCTTCCCTGACGGTCAATTTTAATAACCTTGACCTTCATCTTATCGCCCACAGCACAGATGTCAGTAACCTCTTTAACGCGCGCATTATCAAGATTTGATATATGAACAAGACCCTCTTTACCAGGCGCAATTTCAACAAAAGCCCCGAATTCCATGATCTTTTTTACTGTTCCATTGTAAACAGTACCAATTTCAATATCTTCAGCTATTCCAAGTATCATTTTAACAGCGGCATCAATTGATTCCTGACTTGTTGATGAAACTACAACCTTGCCGGTATCATCAATGTTAACTTCAGCTCCGGTCTCTTCAACAATCTTCTTGATTACTCTGCCGCCAGGTCCGATGATTTCACCGATCTTTTCAGTTCTTACTTTTAAAGTATGTATCTTCGGAGCGTGTGCAGATAAAGATGATTCAGGTTTAGAAAGAAATGAATCCATTATCTTTAGAATATGGAGTCTCCCCTCTTTAGCCTGCTCAAGAGCTGCTTTCATTATTTCAGGGGTAATTCCTTCAATTTTTATATCGAGCTGAAATGCAGTAATACCTGTTTCTGTTCCTGATACTTTAAAGTCCATATCGCCAAGGTGATCTTCAAGTCCCTGTATATCACTTAGAATTGAATACTTATCCCCCTCCATAATAAGACCCATTGCAATACCTGCAACAGCAGCCTTAATCGGAACACCCGCATTAAACAGCGCAAGAGAACCAGAACATACGCTGGCCATTGAAGATGAACCGTTAGATTCAAGAATCTCAGACACCTGACGTATTGTATAGGGGAAATCCGCAAGATCGGGAATTACATATTCAAGGGATCTCTCCGCAAGCATACCATGTCCGATTTCACGTCTTCCTGGATTACCGGTTCTTCCTGTTTCACCAACAGAGAAAGGAGGGAAGTTATAATGAAGCATAAATCTCTTTTCGCTTCTTCCTTCCAGACCTTCAAGTCTCTGTGACTCAGCAAGAGTACCGAGAGTTGTTATCCCGAGACTCTGAGTTTCGCCTCTTGTAAAAACGGCAGAACCGTGAGCTCTTGGAAGAATCCCTGTCATTATATCTATTGCACGGATATCTCTAAGTCCGCGTCCATCTGCACGGGCACCTTCATCAAGACATCTCTTTCTCATTATTTCGCCGTCGAGTGCATCGACAATCCCTCTAAGCTGACCGATAGTTGCAGGAAACTGCTCTTTCAGTTCCTCTTTAGCTTTTGCATAAATCTCGGCCCATTTATCTTCACGGGGTTTTTTTACAGTAATAAGCTTAAGCTGCTCAAGATCTGAATAGTATCTCTCTCTCACAACCTGTTTCAGTTCCTGATCAGGCTGATAAGACTTGTATTCAAAGGCAGGTTTGTTAACAGCTTTCTTCAACTCATCCTGAACATCACAAATAAGCTTGATATTGTCATGAGCAAACTGAACAGCAGCAAGCATATCCTCTTCAGATACGTTCTTTGAGCTCCCTTCAATCATAGTAACAGCTTTTCTTGTACCTGCTACAACAAGATCGATATCGCTCTCTTCGGATTCTTTAAAAGTCGGATTAACAACAAATGTACCGTTTACTCTTCCGACTCTAACCGCACCCACTGGTCCGTTAAAAGGCATACCCGATACTGCAAGCGCGGCAGAAGCTGCATTTATTGCAATAACATCGTGCTGATTTATTCCATCAGCAGAAATAACATATATAATAACCTGAACTTCATTAACAAAATCCTCGGGGAAAAGAGGACGTAAAGGTCTGTCTGTAAGCCTTGAAACCAGAACCTCTTTATCGCTCGGTCTGCTCTCTCTCTTTATAAAACCGCCGGGAATCTTACCCGCAGCATAGGCTTTTTCTCTATAATCAACTGTCAGAGGGAAAAAATCCTGTCCCTCTTTCACATCTCTCGATGCAACAGCACTTGCAAAAACAACAATCTCACCGTACGATACCGCAACAGCACCATCTGCCTGTTTCGCAAGATATCCTGTGTTAAAATTGAGTTTTTCTTTTCCTATTTCCAAACTATAATCAAATGCCATTAAAACCTCTCACAATACAAATTTGATACCGGCATAATATGTTTAACATCATGCCGGTATTTGCGGTTAAACCGCGGGTACTATCTTCTAAGACCGAGTTCCTTAATAATACTTCTGTATTTATCCAGGTCTTTACCTTTGAGATAATCGAGAAGTCTTCTTCTCTGACCAACGAGCTTTAAAAGCCCTCTTCTTGAATGATGGTCCTTCGCGTGCACCTTGAAATGTTCTGTAAGATGATTAATTCTCTCTGTCAATAAGGCTATCTGCACTTCAGGAGAACCTGTATCCCCTTCATGTCTCATGTACTTACCGATTATCTCTGTCTTGGTTGTCATATGTTGTTATATCCTCCTAATTGATTCGTTTTTTCTTTTTTTTAATTAAACACGCAATTATAAATAATAAGCCATTTTTCAATATCTATTTCAGCTATTGCAATCAGATTTTCCTGATTGTCGGCTATTATAAAATAATCACTATCTCTCTGTTCAAGAGATATTACCTCATCTCTGCTGAACAGGGCTCCGTTGGCGACGCGTGCCCTGCCTGCATCATTGAGAATTATTTTACTGAATCCCCTTAACACATCCATGGGGCTTCGTAAAAAAAGTCTATTAGTTAAATCTCCGCTGTCTGCAGCTTCTTTCAGCTCATCGATTGATGCTGCATCTGATATATTAAAAACTCCAGAAGAAACTCTTCTTAAAGCGCTTAAGCATGCCCCTGTTCCTATCTTCCAGCCGAAGTCTCTGGCAAGTGATCTTATATAAGTCCCTTTAGAACAGAAAACATCAAAATCAATGTGACCCTGTACAGGATCAAAACCCGTTACATCAATACTGTATATTTTTACATCTCTTCCTGCAAGAACAATATCTTCGCCTGACCTCATTCTGTCAGATGCTCTTTTCCCGTCAATTTTCAATGCAGAATATTTCGGGGGTATCTGATTTATGCTCCCGGTAAACTGTGAGAGAGTATCAGCGGCACTGTTCCAGTCGATCGACGAAAAGGATTTTTCAGATATAACTTCTCCGGTGATGTCGCAGGTATCTGTTTCTATACCAAGCTGAATTCTTCCGGAATATCTTTTATCATCTTCAAGAAAAAATCTCGTAAGCCTGGTTGCATTTCCGGTACATATTACCATTAAACCGGTGGCAAACTTGTCCAGTGTGCCTGAATGACCGATTTTTTTTATCCCGGTAATTCTTTTTACAGCAGATATCAGATCAAAGGAGGTTTTACCTTCAGGTTTATCGAGAAGGACAACCGCATTATTAAAACCGGAAATTTTCACAGAACTATAACTTAATTATCCCCATCAGCCTTTGAATCATCCCTTTTAAGATCATCTTCTACTGATGCATCTTCATCATCTTTGCTGTCGATAACGCCGGGGAGGTTATTGATTTTATTAACCATATCCACCCCCTCTTCAACAGATTTATCTAAATAGAAATATACCCTGGGCAGATTTCTGATTTTAAGCTCTTTACCGAGAAGTTTCTGTACAAATCCGCTGGAGGATCTTATCCCCTCCATACTCTTTCTAACATCAGTGGAACTGCCGAGAATCGAAACTCCTATCTTTGCTTCAGAATAATCCTTATTAAGCTCAACTCCGGTGATTGTAACAAATCCAATTCTCGGATCTTTGAGTTCCCTCATTATTATTTCTGAAACTATACGTTTAATTAATTCTTCAAGTCTGTCTTTTCTATATTTCATATAGTAATTCTTTTTTTATAACTTCTTAGCAATCTGAATTACTTCATAAGCCTCAAAAGTATCCCCTTCTTTCATATCATTAAAATTATCCGTAGAGAAACCGAACTCCTGCCCGGCTTCAACAACTGATACATCATCCTTGTATCTCTTAAGCGATGCGAGAGGGCCGTCAAATACTACAACACCTTCTCTGAGTATTCTCATCTTCGCCTTTCTTGTAATCTTGCCCGACATACATACACAACCGGCAATTGAACCGATTTTAGATACCTTAAATACCTGACGTATCTCGCCTGTTCCAAGAATCTTCTCTTCAAATATCGGAGAGAGCATCCCTTCCATAGCAGCCTTAATATCATCTGTTGCTTCAAAGATAATGTTATAGAATTTGATTGAAACATTCTCTTTATCAGCAAGATCGGAAACCTTACCTGTTGGGCGTACGTGGTAACCGATAATAACCGCATTTGAAGCAGAAGCAAGCATTACATCGGAATCGTTAATTCCGCCCGCTCCTGAATGTATAACTCTTACTCTTATCTCTTCGTTAGAAAGTTTTTCCAGAGCTTCTGTCAATGCCTGAGCTGAACCGTCAACATCGGCTTTAACAATAACAACAAGATCCTTAACTTCACCCTCTTTAATCATCTCGTTAAGAGATTCGAGAGTAACCTTTCGTACTTTCTTCGCTGATTCAATCCGCTTGTATTCAAGACGTTTATGGGAAACCTGCTTCGCCATACGATCCCCATCAACACCTTCGAAAGGATCACCTGCTGCGGGAACTCCGGAAATACCCAGAATTTCAACAGGAACTGACGGACCAGCCTCTTCAATGGGATTACCCTTATCATCAAACATCGCCCGCACTTTACCGGAGTAGACTCCAACTACAAATGGATCTCCAACATGAAGAGTACCTGATTGAATAAGAACAGTACTTACAGCACCTCTGCCCGGATCAAGTCTTGATTCTATTACTGCTCCCTTCGCAAGGAGTTTCGGATTTGCCTTAAGTTCAAGCATCTCGGCCTGTATAATTACAAGTTCAAGAAGCTGATCAATATTAAGATTCTGCTTTGCACTGATCTCTGCAAAAAGCGTAGTACCGCCCCACTCTTCAGGGATCAGTCCGTAACCGGTCAATTCCTGCCGTACTTTGGCAGTATTTGCCTCCGGAAGATCAATTTTATTTATGGCAACAATTATAGGAACATTTGCCGCTTTAGCGTGGCTGATAGCTTCAACAGTCTGAGGCATTACACCATCATTTGCAGCAACAACAAGTATTACAATATCAGTTATACTTGCTCCACGCGCCCGCATTGTGGTAAAAGCCGCGTGACCGGGAGTATCAAAAAATGTTATCTTTTTCTCACCGACAGAAACTGTATAAGCACCTATGTGCTGAGTAATTCCGCCGAATTCGCTGTCTATTACATTCGCAGACCTTATTGCATCAAGAAGTCTGGTTTTACCATGATCAACATGACCCATTACAGTTACAACAGGTGGACGGGTTATTGAATCCTCCGCTTTATCCTCCTGCTCGTTTTTAATAACGGTCTCGTCAAACAGAGAGACTACACTTACTTCTGTATTATATTCAGCTGAAAGAATTGCGGCTGTATCTGAATCAATAACCTGATTTATTGTCGCCATTACACCCAGTTTCATCAGCTTGCCGATTACTTCACTGGCTTTAACATTCAACTTTTTAGAAAGCTCCCCAACGGTTACACTTTCAGTAATATTTATCTTATCAGGAGAGGCAAGTCTTCTAAGTTCAGCAGTCTGTTTTTTCTTGAGAATTAATGCTTTTTCAGCTTCTTCTTTCTCACGCTTATTTAAACGGCGGGACTCTTTCTCTTTCTGTCTCTCTTTCTCTTTCTCTTTATCAAGTCCTTTATTCTTCTTAGCTGCCTGATCGTCTATTTCTATCGATGACGGAGCTTCATCTTTACCGCCCGGTCTTCTTCCCGCGCCGCCTCTTGGAGCACCATCTCTGCCCGGTCCTCCGGTTCTGCTGTCTGTTCTCTGCCCCTGAGGACGCGGTCTGCCGTCAGATGATCCCTGATACGGTGTACGCTGGCCGGTTCCCTGTCCCTGTGGACGGGGATTTGAACCCTGATATGGTGTGCGTTGACCGGTTCCCTGTCCCTGAGGACGAGGCGGTCTGCTGTCTGTTCCTGAACCCTGATATGGTGTGCGCTGACCGGTCCCCTGACCCTGGGGTCGCGGATTTGAACCCTGATATGGGGTGCGCTGACCGGTTCCCTGACCCTGAGGTCGAGGATTTGAACCCTGATATGGGGTACGCTGACCGGTTCCCTGACCCTGAGGACGAGGAGGTCTGCTGTCTGTTCCTGAACCCTGATATGGTGTGCGCTGACCGGTTCCCTGACCCTGAGGGCGAGGAGGTCTGCTATCTGTTCTATTATCTGTACCTGATCCTTGAGGACGGGGAGGTCTGGAGTCTGACGAACCCTGAGGTCTTTCAGTTCTTGTCTCAGGTCTTTTCTCAGATGCTGCCGTCTGGGTTGAATGCGGTCTTTTTTCGGTCTCTTTCTCGGATGTGCCTGCACTTTCAGAAGCAGCTTCTTTCTGAACTGATTCCGCCGGTGAAACCTTTTCATGTTTTATCGGAGCAGACTTTTCGGTCTCAATTTCCTCTTCATGAACATGCTCTTCAGCACCCTCAGTCTTTTCCCTTAATTCAAGACCTTTCTTCTTTCTTATATCATCTGATAAATCTACTTTCTTTTTCAGCTTTATTTTTTTATTCTTTCTTGCTTTTTCAGCATCTTCAAGTTTTCTCTTTTTAACACTTTCGATTCTTCTTTCCACAAGAAAAGCATCATGTTCATTTAACTCAGCTGCAGAATCTTTACATGTAATATTCAGCTCTTTACATATCTCAACTACATCATCAATAGTAATAAAATTTTTTGTCGCAACGTCAATAGCTTTCATGAACAATCCTGTTTTTAAATTTTATACGTGATCTTCATCCGGAGATCCTTCCTCTTCATCAGAGTCTTCCCCATCTTCAAAATCAACCACTTCAGCCAGAATTTCCAGAATTCTCTGAGCGGTTTTCTCACCAATACCCTCTATCTTCATCAGGTCTTCAAATGATCTCTCTACAAGATCCTCTACAGAAAAAATTCCCGATTTTTCAAGTATCTTTATAATTCGAGGCTCAAGATCCACAAGCTCTTCAAGAGGTGTTTCATCGGTTTCGCTTGTAGAAAAAAGTTTGTCCACAATTGATCTCGATTCACTGGTACCAAGAAATGCCTGATAAGTCTCTTCCGTTTTAATATCTATATCAAATCCGCATAATCTTGAAGCAAGTCTTACATTATGACCGGACCGTCCAACAGCAAGTGAATACTGATCATTATCAACAACAGCAATAACACCGCCGCCTGAAGTCTGTACAACCTCTTTAACTTTTGCAGGAGTCAGAGCATTAGCTGCCATTATTTTTTTATCTTCGTAATACGCAACTACATCTATCTTTTCGCCTTCAAGCTCCCGGACAATCGACTGAATTCTGATCCCCTTCATACCGACACAGGCTCCCACAGAATCAACATCATCTCTATCGCTTGCAACAGCGACTTTAGTTCTCATTCCGGGTTCTCTTACAATCTTGACTATATTTACAATTCCATCGTATATCTCCGGAATCTCCATCTCAAAAAGTTTTTCCACAAATTTAGGATTCGCTCTCGACAAAATTACATCGGGACCCTTAGCGCTTTTCTGGACAGATAAAATCAGAGCTTTTATTCTATCTCCGATTTTATATCTCTCAAGAGGATTCTGCTCTCTCAACGGAAGCAAACCCTCAGTTTTGCCAAGATCAACAAAAAGGTTATCTCTTGTTCTTCTCTGGAGGTAGCCGTTTATGAGCTCACCCTCTCTTCCGCTGTATTCATTGTAAATAATATTCTTTTCAGCTTCTTTTATCTTCTGAATTATTACCTGTTTAGCTGTCTGAGCGGCAATTCTCCCGAATGAATCGAAGGGATTTTCTTCAACATAGATCTCATCACCCAGACTTACATTCTTCTGAATTTTAAGAGCCTTATCATATGCAATCTCTTCCGCAGGGAGTGTAGGATTTTTAACTACCATTTTCCTTGTTACAATTTTAACAGTATTGTTATCCCTGTCAAAAGCAACCTTTACATTCTCCACAGCGCCGTACTGCTTCTTGAAAGCTGAAAGCATAGCCGATTCTACCAGACTCTCAATTTCATCCCTGGGTATACCTTTATCTGTTGCGATCTGATGCAAGGCTTCAAAAAAGTTGTTACTCATTTCACTAAACCTTTAATAATCTAAATTGGCGTTAACAATATCTTTGTGACTTATTACTATTTTATTCTTTTCTTCGGAAATTTCAATTTCATTTTCATTTATCTCTGAAAGAATTCCCTTCGCTACCCTCTGTTCACCATTAAATGCGTAAATAACCTTAACAGGAGCGTTTTTATATTTAATAAACTCGTCAATATTCTTTAATCTGCGGTTTATGCCGGGTGAAGAGATCTCCAGGGAATAGTCGGGTAGAATTCCGCTCTCATCCAGTAATAAAGCTAATTCTCTGCTGTAATTCTCACAATCATTATGAGAAACAGGCTTTTCACCATCAATTTTGATGGTTAATTTCGTGTGTACTCCGCTAAGATAAACAGATGATTCGTAAATCGAGTAACCTGAATTTTCTGCAGCTTTGTTTATAATCTTTATAATATCATCTTTCAGCATAAGCCTTTCCATACATAAAAAAGGAGTGGCGCCGCCACTCCTAACCAGTCGTCATTATCATATCGCCATCTTTTTTTTCAACTGTTTTTTTAATTAATCGATTATACCTTAAGCCTGACCGGGTCCTTAATCTTCATCTGATCAAAATAAACCTCATTTTCACCGGTATATGCGCTGAAATATTCCATTTCATCCAGATTAAATGGTTTAACACCATATATGGCAGGTTCCACCATCTCCCAGACTCTGACAATCTGTTCAATTGACTGTTTTATAAGATGTAAAACCGATTCATATCTGAAACCTCTCTGTTCAGCCGGATACTGCCATCTCCCCAGATGGATATTCATTGCATCTTCATCTACTCTTTTAGGGGGGGGATACCTCACAAAAAAATCGGAGTACGTTATGGGATTTTCGCATAATTTATCAATTATATTAATCCACCTGGGATTTACAGTTCTTTTTATCTTATAAGAAAGCATTATTCTTGAGGGTATTTTATCAAAATTTTTAACAAAGCCCGTATCTCCGTCAATTTTCTCAGCTTTAATATCCAGAAAATACTTCTTAAAAAGAAGCTCATTCTCTCTTTTAAGAGATTCAAGTATAAGATATTTGATAGAAGGCCAGACTACCCTCTTACCTTTCAAATGAGTTGCAGGGATCATCTCTTCTATAGAAGAGATAACAGAGCCGAGTTCATCACGATAAATAAAAAAATTGTCAATATTATACTCGAAACGCAGATTCTTTTTACGCCAGTGATTAATATCACTCTTATTAAGTTTATCGGGAAAACCTGAACTATAGAAAATATACGGATGGAGAATAGAATCTGAAATTATATGGGAGATGTACCCCAGAAGATATGCCCTCTGAACAGAAGACCATTCATTTCTGCTGTCTTTATTGTTTAAAACTATATCAGTCATGTGCTGCAGAAAACCGCGGCAGTTTTTGTCATGGAGAGAGAAGGTTATCTCATTACCATAACTCCCTCTGTTCCCGCGGATATTCATGTAATCAAAGATATTAGGCCCGATTGATCCGAAAAGCCCCGCTTTAAAATGTTCAGGAGTAGAAAAGAGAATTTCAATTGATCTGTTAAGATAGGATCTGCTTCTGTTTTTTAGTATTCCCTCCACACTCTTGCGGAAAATATAATTATGAGTATAAATCCCCGGCATTTGACCTCCAGCAGTTCCGGAACCGCAGGGAACACCTTTCTAATAATAATTACCGGTTTAAGATTGTCCAGTAATAAAAGAATTTGACTCCTGAGGAGTTTAATCTACAATTAAAAAAAAATTCCGGAAATAATTATGAGATACAGAATATACCCTCTCCTCACCGGCCATTTTACCGTAGCTTTCAACGGCAAAAGTGACATAAAATTTCCCAGAGTTAAAGACATCCCTTCATATATTTTTCTCATTGTTGATGAAAATGGCGAAGCTGTTGTTGTTGATACTGGTTTCGATTTAAACCACATCCCCGCACCCGATTCATCCGGAGAGCGTGAACCTCACCAGGAGATCCCGTTTTTAATCAAACAGCAGGGGATTGATCCTCTAAATGTAAAAAAAATTATACAGACTCATCTACACTGGGACCATGCTGCAGGCATTAAACATTTCCCCAATGCAGAAATATATCTTCAATCAGGTGAAATTGAAGGGCTCTTTCATCTACGGGAATATGAAGAGACTTCATTCTGCCCGGGACACTGGCTTGACCGGCTGGATGACTTTAAACTACTGGAGGGGAATCAGGAGATACTCCCCGGGATTGAGGTTATCCGCACAGGGGGGCATACCCATGGACATCAGGCGGTAAAGGTCCGTGGGGAGAATCAGAATATTCTTCTGCTCGGGGATTCACCATTTACATACGAATGGCTCTGGACAATTGTACCTGAAGTTTACTGGAATGAATACAGGTCACTCCCCCTTATTGATAAATGGTACAAAAAAAGAAAAAGCGCCAACCCCCAGCTTCTCAAAGACTACACAATGATTGAACTTCAGGGCATAGGCGACGTACAGATATTCTCTCACGATCCCGGACTGAAGGGAAGAGAATATCTTTAACTATTCATCCTCGACTACATTAAACATCAGAACAGGTTTTTTAGAATGGCGTACAACCCTTTCACAGCTGTTCTGATGCAATATATGGGTTAATCCGGTTCTGACGTGATGACCCATAATAATCAGGTCAACATCGAGCTCTTCAGCTTTTTCAAGAATTTTAATCCCCGGATCTCCAACTTCAATTATAGGTTCTATATCCCTGTAATCTTCAGCCATTTTGCCGATATATCTTTTAAGAAGATCCATTGCTTCTGTTACGGCACTATCTCTGAAGTCCTCCCACAACCTGTATGCATCATAGTAAAAAGTCAGCTTAGGCATCTCTGCAATTACATGAATTGTGTAGACTTTTGCTTTATATTTTCTTGCTACTTCAACGGCCTTTTCGAGAACATCCTCCGGTTTTTCGCTAAAACCGACGGCTACCAGAAATTTTATTTTTTTGTCACTCATATCATGCCTCCCTGATAAATTATTCTCCGTTTATAATAATTAATTTAACGATTTTCTTCAAATAAGCAAATTTCTTTTAGTTATTTATTAAAATTTACCATAAGCTGAATGAAAGATCAAGCCCGGTTCTGCAAAGTAATGCTCTGTTTTTAATAAAAAATAAATTTAAAGACTATTATCAACTTCATAATTATATTAAATAAAGAGTTTTATTTCTTAAAATTGTGGCGATATAATAATATAGTAATTTACAAAAATGTATAAAACTTAATAAATTAAGTTCTAACAGATACAGGGCAATTCAGATGGATAAAGAAAAAGAACTTATTTTAAAAATAGAACTTCTGGAAAAAGAAAACCGCAATTTAAAAAATAAACTTCAGAATAAAGAAGCGGAAATTACTGTACCTGATTTTAGTTCTTTTTTTAGAACCGGCTCATCAAACCGGAATGCCGGTATTGATAAAAATGAATTACTCAATATAAACTCTGCTGCCAATCGTAATCTTTATAATGAAAAATATATCAGCAATATCTCCAGAAAACTTAATGCTCAGAGTGACGAACGGGAAGTAATAAATATTGTTCTTATGGAACTCTCCTGGAGAAGCGGTTCTGCAACAGTTTACTATATCCGGCCCGGCAGTTCATACAATACTATCATAACATTATCAATCAATAGTAAAAATTCTCCTGCTTTTTCTGAAAAAATTATTCAGCTTGGTGAACTATCCATCAATATAGAAGATTTATATGAAACAGGATTTTCTATTTTACAGAAAACAGATAATACAGATAATTTTTTCGGAAAAAATTTATGGATTAAACCTGAAATTAAATCAATTCTTATATTCCCTGTCATTGTTATGAAAGAAATAGCCGGAATTCTGGTTCTGGATATCACCGGGAAAGAAAACGAACTTACCGCGGTGGATCTGATGATTTATCAGACCGTGTCGAGCATTATTACCGGTTCACTTAAACGTATATCATCTGAAACAGAAAATAAAATAAAAAAAGAGCAGTATGAACTTATAATTGAAAACACCCCCCATATTCTCTTCCAGTTATCACCCGACGGTACAATAAAGTTTTCAAATAGAAAGTTTTCAGAATATCTCAAAGTTGAACACAACAATCTTATAGACAAGAGTATATTCGATTTCATCGATTATGACGAAATTAAACCTCTTAAAAAGGCTTTATCAGCACTGACTCCTGAAAATTATTACGGCTCTATTGAATTAATTACATCAACTTCAGGAACTCCGCGCCTTATAAATCTTGATTTCAGCGCTTTATTTAACGAATCCGGTAAAATGACAATTACAAATTTCATGGGGGAGGATATAACAGATAAGAAACTGCTTGAGAGCGAACTTATAAAAACAAAAAAAAGGCTCGATCTTGCCTTTCTTGCGGCTAATGATTCCTACTGGGATGCGGACCTGATCTCAGGTGAATTTTTCTACTCTCAGAACTTCTACAGAATGCTCGGATACGACCAGTACGATGTAACAGGTAAATTCAGTAAGTTTTTAAAGATAGTCCACCCCGATGATGTTGAAGAACTGAAAAATGCGGTTAAAAAAAGTATCTCCGGAGAAGCGGTAAGAAGCACATTGAAATTCAGGGCAAAGACCTCTGACGGTGAATATAAATGGCTGCTTTCAAGAACTATGGTAATCGAAACAAATGCAGAAGGACTGCCTTCCCGTATAATTGGAACAAATTCAGATATAACTGAAACTGTCAGAATAGAGAACAAACTTAAAGAATCTGAAAAAAGACTTAAACTCATCCTTGATAACATGCCCGTTATGCTTCACGCAATGGACAGTAACCAGAACATTATCCACTGGAACAGAGAGTGTGAACATATTACGGGATATAAAAAAGAGGAGATTATAAGCAATCCCGATATTTCAGATGATCTCTGTTACGACAACGAAATTAAAAAATGTATATATGAAAAAAATATTAAACTCGGCGGTAACTACCGGAATGAAGAGTTTGATCTTGTGTGTAAAGATGGCAGAATAAAAACTATAATGTGGTCAAGCCTCTCGGATCTTTACCCTGTACCCGGCTGGCACTCATGGTCTGTAGGTATAGATATTACTGAACTGAAGGAGGTAACCAGAGCACTGGATTTAAGCCGCGAAAAAATCAAAGAGGCTCAGGTAATTGCAAAACTGGGATACTGGGAATACAGTCATCAGAGTAAAACATGCACATGGGATTCAATTTTAAGTGAAATTATGGGATACAACAGCGAATTCATGGAGTTGAATGAATCCGATTTATATAGTCATGTTCATGAGGACGACAGAGATTGCATGATGAAAAAATTTATACTCCATATAAAAAACAGATCCCCGCATGATGATATTTACAGATGCAGAACCAGAAAAGGGGAGACTATACATTTAAAGCAGATCAGTAAAACAGAATACAATTCTAAAGGGAAAGCGGTTGTAAGCAGAGGGATTATTTTTGATATTACAGAACTTAAAAAAACTGAACTTGAGCTTGTAAAAGCTAAAGAAAAAGCTGAAGAGAATAACAGATTAAAATCAGCTTTCCTTGCCAACATGTCTCACGAGATAAGAACTCCGCTGAACAGCATCATCGGATTTTCAGAGCTTTTATCGGACAACTCATCTTCACCTGAAGACAATATCATGTATATTGATATAATAAAAGAATCTTCAAAACAGCTTACTACTCTTGTGTCAGACATAATCGATATATCAAAAATTGATGCAAACCTCATGGACATTGATAAAAAAGAATTCCATCTCAATAAAAAATTCGATCACCTCTATGAGATATTCAAGAATGAGATAAAAAACAAAAATAAGACGATACAACTCTCACTAAAAACAGAGCTTAAAAACAACGATGACGTAATCATATCTGATGAAGTCAGACTTACACAGATACTGAGCAATCTTCTGGGGAATGCAATAAAATTTACCGAAAGCGGAAATATTGAATTCGGCTGCAGCTTAACTGAAGACAATAAGTACATACAGTTTTATGTATCTGACACCGGTATTGGAATTCAGAAAAAAGTTCAGAAAAAGATTTTCGGAAGATTCCAGCAGGCCGACACATCCATTGCCAGGAGGTATGGCGGAACAGGTCTTGGACTTAGTATAAGTAAAGAGTTATCACGGCTTCTGGGGGGGAAGATGTGGCTCAGATCGGAACCGGGAAACGGTTCAACTTTTTATTTTAAAATCCCCTATGTAAAAGCTGAACCGGACCGTTTACCCTCCGATACAGCCATCGATTCAGACAATGAAAAATACTCCGCACTGAAAAATAAAAGCATACTAATTGTTGATGACAATGCAACAGTTCTTAAACTTCTTACAGCTATTCTAAGCAAAACCGGAATAAAATGCCTGGAAGCCACCTCGGGCAAAATGGCGCTGGATATAATAAAAGCCAGTAAGGAGATAGACCTTATTCTAATGGATATTCAAATGCCCGACATGGACGGCATTACAGCCATGAATTTAATCCGTGAAATTCAGCCTTCGATAAAAATTATCGCACAGACAGCAAATGCTTTCGAAGAAGATAAAAACAGGTACATAAACATAGGTTTTAACGGTTATGTTTCCAAGCCTTTCAAAAGAAATGAAATCATAAAAACTATTACATCCATCATTTAAATATCAACCCTGCAGCTGTTTCTACCGATAGATAAATAGATTATTTAAGGCAGCAGTTTATTCTGGGGCACAGCGCTGCACGCTGCGCCTGAGGTGGGGGATTACGGGGGCGTTACCCCCGTAATCCCCCACCTCAGGCGTATGCGAAGCATACGCACCTCGAGAAATAATTTGCAACTTTAAGTCAGAAATAATTAAAAAACCGGACAATATCATAGGATTATTGTAGAGAATATGAAATTTAAAAAATATATATCGCTGCTTCTGATACTTGTAATATTCTCATCAGCCGATCTTTATTCTGAAGATTATCAGTACCAGTATTTCAGTGAAAAGAATGAATATGTTCCATTCTCTGACTATATACCAAAAGTCAGGATGCATTACTATACCGTACCTCACTACCTGGAGGATTATTATCTTCTCTTTGGAATGAAACTTTATTACAATGAAAACTCCTTAAGAAAAAATATTGAGATGCTTAAAACCGCCCTTAACAGCAGATTCCGCCACCCCTCTCAGGCTCTTGTTAAAATTGAAACCGAGGATGAATATCTTAAATATCGTAAACTCATGTTTATGCATATTAATATAATGATAATGAGAAACTATCTTAAAATCGGATCGAGATATGATAAAAGAAATATTAAATTCTATGACGAAACATTCGCAAAAGATATAAACGACAGTCTTGATATTGCAAGAAAGATGTATGAAGAGGCTATCCCCTATTGGGATGAGGCAAAAAGACTCGCAGAAGAAGCAAGCCGGATTAAAATCACAACTAAATTGAGCAACATTGAATCTGAAAGATACCGGATTATTACGGGTGACCTCGATTTCAGAAAAATAATCAACACCCATATTTCCGGTGTTGATAAAAAACAGGAAAAATTGAAGAATTTTATTGCCGCAACCCCTCAACAATAGCTATAATAAAGAATCTTGAATTTCACAGGAAAATAAAATGACTCTGTTAGACGAAATACGTTCCAGAAGGTCTGTGCGAAAATACAGGGAAGAACCTGTTAGTGACCAGCTTATCAGCGAAATACTTGAAGCAGGAAGATGGGCCCCATCGGGACTGAATAATCAGCCCTGGAGATTTGTTGTAATCAAAGACAAAACTTTTAAAACAAAGCTTTCAGAAATGACACATTATTCAGGAATTGTTGCAGGTTCAGATTTCTGTATAGCAGTCTTTTATAATAGCCCGGCGGGATATCACAGAGAGAAAGATATAATGAGTATTGGAGCCTGTATTCAGAATATGCTTTTGTATGCGCATCATCTCGGAATCGGATCGGTTTGGCTTGGAGAAATTTTAAAAAACAAAGACAGGATAAGTGAAATTCTTGGAATCAATCAGTCCAACGAATTTATGGCTCTTATAGCCTTCGGTTATCCCGATGAAGAAGCCGCAGGTGAGCGTCTTAAAATGAATGATTTACTACTAAAAATACTTTGAGAAATCCATTGATAAAAAAGATAATTATATTAGTACTGATCTTAAGCATAAAAGTATATTCCGCTCCGGGGGAAATAGGAATTTCAAAATGCAGTGTATCAGAAACATCCACTAAAGAATTTTTATTGAGCTATGATATTAAGAATTCATTTGATACTGAGTCGTACTCGTTAAATAAAATAACAATACCACTTGAAAAATATATAATTCAGGGTAATATTGTAAATGGTCTTATACAGGAGAAGGATTTTCTTTTTTCTCATAAGAATTTAGATCTTAATAATAACGGCAATCTTAACGATTCATATAAGATTAAAACCGTCAAAAAAAACCTGTATATTGATAATCTCTTCATTAATCCAATCATAAAAACAACTGCGAGTTATAATGTTCTTCTCCCCTTTGATAATTCAGGAAAGTTTAATATTAATAAATTCGATCCAAATGGTATACCCTTTACATTAAGAGACACCTCGTCTCTCCCTGAAGAGATCACGATTGGTTTGAATGAAACTGACAATATTGAATTCAGGACATACGATAATAATCTGCTGCTAATTGAAATAATAACTCCTGAAAAGATAGACGATAAAACTCTGTTCCCCGGTGACGTTGCAACCCATACCGGATTTACAAATGAAAAAAGTATTACCACCGGAGAAAACTTCTACCGTTATACCGCTGCAAAAAAAGTATTAATTGATAAAAACGCCTCGAAGGGTGAACTGAAAATCGGAAGAATACAAAAACCATTTTCAGTGAGAGTTACTTACTATTTCAGTATATCTGAAAATCTAATAATCATGAATCAGAAAATCTTAATGGTAAACTAAGTGATTAATTCTCTCATTGAAATAATTTTTATTCTTATTCTTTTTATTGCAATTCAGCTCTTTGTATTTATAAGAAACAGAAAAGCAAAACTCCTTATTCTCAATTTAATCCCTTCACTTCTAATTATACTACCCATGCTTTTTAGTATCAAAGATGCTGTTTTACCTTTTTCGGAATACATGCAGAATGCGGGTTTTCTTTTATACCCATTCACTTTTATCACAGTTATAAGTGATTTTTTCCCTCTTGATAAAAAAAACCATCTGTTCAGGTCATTGGTGATTTCCCTCCCCTTTATGTTCCTCTTTCTTGTGTATAATTATCTTTCAATAATTTTACTGATGTATATTCTGTTATTCACATTCATTTTTATTGCCATAGATGACCGGATTTTAAATAAGCTGGAAATTTTATTTATAATGATTATTCCATCGATACTATTGCTTATTTACTATAATCTGACACATAATAAAACATTAATAATTGTATCGCTTCTTCTGCTCTCAATAATGGTAACACTCTTCGTGCTCTATGAATATTCGCGCCGTCTTCATTTTTTAAACCTCAGGCTTCTCAGTATTAATAATATGAATAAAAGACTCAATCAGGTAATCACCCGGCTGCGGCAGAGCAACAACACATTAAAAAAAATAATATCTCAGAAGGATATTGAACTGCTTCAGATTGCAAGACATGCAAGTCTCGCGGAAGTAACAACAGGTATAGCTCACGAGCTGGCCCAGCCCCTTACGGGAATTAAATGTCTCTCCCAGAATATGATTGATGATATTAACTATGATGATTTTGATCACATGCAGGCTGTCTCGGACCTTATTAAAATTTCATCACTGGTTGACAGATCATCTTCAATTATTGATCATATAAGAACTTTTTCAAGAAAGAGAGGTTTCTCGTTTCAGGAATCGGACTTAAATGCCTGCATTTTAAATGCCATTGAACTTATAAGCAATCAGATGAAGAACAGCGGGATTGATCTTATATTTGTCCTTGATGATTCGGTACCGCGAATTTACGGTGATAATCTTTCTCTGGAACAGCTGTTCATAAATCTTATACTGAATTCGAAAGATGCAATTGTATCGAAAATGGCGAGTACCGGTAATTTTAACGGTGTGATTAAAATCACGACAACTTTTAACGATGGGATAGTTAAGCTGATAATCGAAGATAACGGCAGCGGTATACCCGAGGATATCATCCCGAAAATCTGGACCCCCTTCTTTACCACAAAACAGAAAGGTAAAGGTACAGGGATAGGCCTTTCACTAAGTCATAGAATTATTAAAGAACACAATGCCGATGTTTCAATAAACAGTTCAGGTGAAGGTACTGTCTTTACAATCATATTCCCGGTTAATCATCCTCACCCTGAAGAACTATCACAATCCTGAGCTGTTAATCCACTCCTCGTCATCTTCATCAAGATAAACCTCTTCAATAATATCCCCTGCCCAGGAATTTTTTGAAGAGATTTTTTTAAGGATTATAAAAGAAAGAATTTTTACCGGCTTAACCTCACTCCAGATTGCCTCATTAAGACAGCGCCAGTGATCATTAAGTTTCAGAGGTTCAAATATGCCGGACAGACAAGTATCACAGATAAAAGTACACCTCTCTGAATCGGGTTCGCCTGATGCAGGAGGGATTTCGAATACATTCAGTTTTGTACCCGAAGCATAGCAGAGCTCACACTTAGAACCTGATCTCCGGGCAAGTTCGCGTCCCAGCATATTAAGCTCCTCCTGCCGTTTTTTATTCACTTCGTATCCCTTTGCCATTTTATCCTCTGATTATAATCCGATATTGTTTACAATTTTTATGAATGCAGTTTTCCAGATAATTGATAATTTTAATTGTAACTACTCATAAACCGGCTGAGATAAAATACCATCAGTTTTTGAGTAGTCAGTTTTAAGTTGGTTATAATTAAATTTAATGATACGGTTTTATTCTATTACTTTTAAAAATTATTTTTCAATCAAAAAAAATAATTCTTTATTTTTAAAAATTATCGAACTACTTTGACTCATCCGTCAAAAACGTCAGAAATAGAATAAACCCGGTTTAAGAGCAGCCGCTCAAAACACGGCAGTAGTTTATTTCCGGAGGCACAACGTTAGCTCTGCACTTGAAAATAATTCGTTATATTAAAACTCAATCAAAGAAGTTGACAAAGGAATCATTACATAATATAATTAGATAGAATTATGTAATGATTCCCGGAATTTTACAACAGAGGATTATATTACAGTTTTCACATCTGATAGTGAAAGTCCTGTTTTAATGTCTGACGGAAATATTTTTAATTATAATAAAGGAGTACAAAATGAGCGGTAACACAGAAAAGACTAAGATCATTAAAAAAATATTCAAATGGACATCTATATTTTTCGGCAGTATTTTTCTTCTTATTATCATAGCAGGTATAATTGCAATGATTATGATTGATAAGCCCTTTATCGAAAATCAGATGGAGAAGCAGCTTCATCGTCAGGTTAGAATCGGAGATGTCAGCGGCGGTTTATTCTCTGCTGTGTCCGGATTTTCAGTTAAAGATGTAAAGATTTCAAACTACAAGTCTGATAAAGAGATCGAAGCTTTAAAGGGTAAGCCCGTTGCGGATAAAGATGTCTTCACTTCGATGAAATCATTCAATTTCAAAATATCAATTCCCCCTCTTTTAAGCGGAAAATTTGTCCTGAATGAACTGATGCTTAACGGTCCGCAGATTAATATCGTCAGATATAAAAGCGGTGCATTTAATTTTTCAGATCTGCTCGTAACAAAACCTCTGACACCGGAAGAGAAAGCAGAACTTGAAAAAAAACTCCGTGAAGAGGC
>PGXT01000051.1 GCA_002839285.1 Spirochaetae bacterium HGW-Spirochaetae-5
TATTCAGAGTATATAAACTTCTTTTAAAATCGCATATGCGCTGTTGATCTCCTTCATCATCTCATCGGATCCGCCGCACCTGTCGGGATGGAACATTACCGCAAGTTCTCTGTAACGTGCTGTAATGTTCTTTTTCCCGGGATTGTGTATTTTAAAAAGCTTTAGAGCAGCTTCAATGTCACTCTTCTTCAGGCAGTAGACTTTTATCCCGCTCATGAGTTTTTTCAGTATTTCCGACTCTCCGAAAGTAATATTCCTCGGATCTGTGTAGAAGTCGAGCAGTACATCATATGACAAACTATTTCTGTAATTTTCGTATTGTTTTAAATGCTGAGTGCAGTAATCGGCAGATGTAAACTCCCCGCAGAATTGTCCTGATTCAGCATCGTAGTGTCTGCAGTTATCCTTTCCCGGAATTTGTATAAGACGTATCCTCATGCAGTCCAGATGAAGATAATACCCCATTAAACCGGCATAAAATTTTAATCTGTAAAGTGAGTGATAAACCGAGAAATGTTTAACGAAAAGAGTCTGTTGAACCGGATCATTATTTTCAGATGGGATAAATTTTTTAATAATATCAAATTCCATAACAGGCTGATTTTTCTGAATGAGGTAATCGAAGAGCTCATCTTCATTTATTGGTATTATTTCCGGATTCATTAAACTTCAGATTCATATATCTTCTCTGCGGCAGTAGTCAATTTTTGAAGTCGCCGAGTTTGGCGTTGTGAACAGTGACCCCATTTTTTAAATGAAAGAGAAGTGATGTGCTGTGGTTCGACAGGCTCACCAGCCGATGTCGAAGCTGGTGCGGCAGATCATTTTTTTAAAAATTTTTTAAAATTAAACTTTTTATTTTGAATTTTTCTGAGAATATTTATATAATATAATCGTGCTGATCTGATTTATGCAATAATGTGAAATCCCGGTATTAATAATAAATTAAAAGTTTGAGTGGAGCGGGGAATATGCAGACCATTATCTTCTTAATTTTACTCCCTCTTGTTATATCTATCATACTTGCGGTAATTCCCGCAAAGCCTCTCTGGTACAGGAAAACAATCGGATTTGTTGTTAACATTCTTCTTGTAAGTGCGGTTATCTATCTCTACTTTATTTCGCCCGATGAAGCCCTCTTTTTTGCTGCGGAGATTCCTCATGTTAATCTGTTTATGCTCGGCATTGAACTTGTTCTTGGAATTATTATTGCTGTTATGGCATTCCGTGCGGCACGATATTATGTTATTGCTCTGGTTGTTATCCAGTCGTTAATTATGATTACATTTGAGATTGTGTATGGTGAAGCTATAGCTGCTTCGGTAACACACAACCTGTTTATAGATAAACTCTCTCTCATTATGGCATTAATTGTCGGGATAATCGGAAGCCTTATCTGTAACTACGCCATCGGCTATATGACGGAATATCACGATCACAATCCCGATGTCAGGAACCGCCGGAGATTATTCTTCTTTATGTTCTATCTGTTTATCTCGGCCATGTTCGGGATTGTATTCTCCAATAATCTTATATGGCTCCATTTTTTCTGGGAGATTACAACATTCTGTTCATTCATTCTCATCGGATACAAAGGGGACAGCGAGTCTATTGTATCATCATTCAAGGCTGTGTGGATGAATCTGCTGGGTGGTATAGCGTTTTCTATCGCCATTGTGTATTCCTACAGCTTTTCCGGTCTTATTGAAATGGATAAAATTTTGAGCTCCGGATCGGGGAGTGTTATTCTTCCGGCGGTGCTCTTGTGTTTTGCGGGACTTATAAAATCGTGGCACCGACTCCGGTATCGGCTCTGCTACATTCAAGTACAATGGTTAAGGCGGGGGTCTACATCATCATACGTTTTGCTCCGCTTCTTGAAGATTCCCCTGCGGGACTTATGCTTGCACTTGTAGGTGCTCTGACATTTCTGGTTTCATCATTTATCGCTGTATCGCAGAGCAATGCCAAACAGGTTCTTGCCTATTCGACAATTTCTGTTCTTGGACTGATTGTAATGTGTGCCGGTATCAACACCACAGAAACTTTATGGGCGGCGATTCTCCTTATTATATTTCATGCAGTTGCCAAGTCACTTCTCTTCCTCTGCGTGGGTATAATCGAATATAAGATTCACAGCAGAGATATCGAGGATATGGATTATCTCTTCATGAAGATGCCGAAGATTGCAGTTATGCTTAATATCGGCCTGGGGGGGATGTTCCTGGCTCCATTCGGTATGCTTATAAGCAAGTGGGTGACGCTGAAAGCCTTTATAGATTTTAATCCGGTATTCGGTCTAGTTCTTGCCTTCGGAAGTTCGGCTACTCTGTTTTTCTATACTAAATGGATGGGTAAGGTGCTTACGGTTGAAGACGGCATAGATGCCCACGAGGAACACATCAGCATGTGGGAGTGGAGCACTCTCTTTATTATTTCATTGATCACTATCATTGTCTGTCTTGTGTTCCCGTTTATTACAACACAGATCATTTCGCCATATCTTCTCTCGGTTTTCGGCGAGACTCCGCATCTGGATATGTTTAATATTTCAATGATAGTTCTGATTATGGTGGGGCTTCTTCTTCTTGTCCCAGCCGGGCTTCTGTATTACTCTAAATTTTTCCGTGATTACAAACGTGTGGGAGTTTATCTCAGCGGTGCAAATACAGACTCCACTCATTACAGAAACTCATTCGGGGAACCGGTTCACGCCGATCTTAAAAATTATTATCTTGCAGATTTTTTTAACGAGAAACAGCTTCTTTATACCGGTATTATCGGTACAACCGCGCTTATCGCAGTAATGTTCGGAGTGTCAATATTATGAGTCAGGTGAATGAAATACTCCTTCTGATATTTAAGAATGAAAATAATATTAATCTTTTTTTAAGACTGGCGGGATATCTGATTCTTGCTCCTGTGGCCGGCGGACTCCTTTCCGGTATTGACCGCAAGCTAACAGCGAGGATGCAGGGTAGGGTGGGGCCGCCGCTTCTTCAGCCGTTTTACGATGTTTTTAAACTCATGAAGAAGCAGTATATTATTGTAAATGTTTACCAGAATTTTTTTGTTCTTCTTTTCTTTGTGTTTACTGTTTTCAGCGGAGCCCTTTTTTTTATCGGGGCTGATCTTCTTATTGTGATTTTTGCGCTCACGCTCGGAGGGGTATTCTTTGCACTTGCCGGATTCTCCGTGAACTCGCCATTCAGTCATATCGGCGCAGAGAGAGAGCTTATTCAGATGATGGCGTATGATCCCATGCTGCTTATTCTTGCCATGGGGATGTACCTTGTTACCGGCAGTTTTAATGTGTATGAGATATATAATTACGGCCAGGGGGGACAAGCCCTGATCTACTATCTCCCTTTTATATTCGCAGGATATATTTATATTTTAACAATAAAATTCCGGAAGTCCCCCTTTGATATATCCATGTCGCACCACGCGCATCAGGAGCTGGTGAAGGGACTTACCACTGAGTTTTCAGGGAAATATCTCGGGTTGATAGAAGTTGCCCACTGGTATGAAAATGTTCTGCTACTCTCCATCGTATATCTGTTCTTTGCCTTTAACGTTCCCCTTGCTGTATTCATGGTCTTTGCAGTATGGGTTGCGGAGATTTTTATAGACAATACTTACGCCAGATTTAAATGGCAGCTTATGTTTAAATCATCATGGCTTGTAACGGCAGTTACAGGTATAACCAATATTATTATTTTATACTATCTTCTTCCGAAAAAATAAGGGGTATAATATGTCATCACTAAGCCGTTCACCATGGGTCCTTCACTACAATGCCACAAGCTGTAACGGCTGTGATATCGAAGTAGTGGCATCGCTTACTCCCATGTATGACCTTGAACGGTTCGGAATTTTAAATACGGGTAATCCGAAACACGCGGATATCCTCCTTGTAACCGGCTCGGTCAGTGACAGAAGCGCTGAAGTTCTACGTACACTTTACGATCAGATGCCCAGCCCGAAGGTTGTGGTAGCGCTTGGAATATGCGCCACATCGGGGGGTATTTTTACCGAGTGCTACAATATAAAAGGGGGAGCCGATAAGGTTCTGCCTGTGGATGTCTACGTCCCCGGATGTGCCGTAAGACCGGAAGCTATCATCGATGGTGTTATTCAGGCTCTTGCTATTCTTGAACAGAAGTATAAAGACGGGACAAGTCCGCATCGGCAGACCTCCCGGAAATCCGGAGGCTGATTGCTGCCGGTATTATATGAAAAAAAATCTTCATCAGAAAGCCCCCTAAATCCCCCGGAGGTGGACTTAAAAGAAGATTTTGATAAATAATAATGGCTTAGCTTTTAAGAAATAATTTGTGAATATTTTATTAAAGTCCCCCTCCGGGGGATTTAGGGGGCCGATAGGATTGATGTAAAATTATGTTTAAAAGAGATAAATTATAAAGCAGATTTAATTATTTAATAATTAAAGAAGGATACGGCAGATGATAGAGAACCAGGAATTGATTGAACTGGATGAAGAGGGGCTCCTTGCGAAAGTTTACAGCTTCTCATCCGATGAGTACAGGCTGGTGCAGATACACTGTACCCGTCTCGATAACGGTTTTGAAATGAACTATTCCTTTGATAAGGATTGCAGATTTACCAATCTCCGCATGATAATAGAGAAGGAGAGAGAGATAGCCAGTATAAGCGGCATCTACTGGAGCGCCTTTCTTTATGAAAATGAGATTGCCGATCTGTTTGGTGTAAAGATTAAAAACATGGTTATCGATTATAAGGGGAAATTGTACCAGTCTTCGGTCAAAGCCCCTTTTGCCGTACCGAAACCTGAAGCGGAAAAGAAAGCATAGTCACACAATAAAACTAAGAGAAAAATAAAATATGGCAAAGAAAAATATTATCCCATTCGGTCCCCAGCACCCGGTACTCCCCGAGCCGATACATCTCGATCTTGTAACAGAGGATGAACTTGTAGTCGAGGCTATTCCTCAGATCGGATTTGTACACCGCGGTCTGGAGAAACTGGTTGAACTTAAGGATTTTCAGGAGTTTGTATATGTGGCTGAACGTGTCTGCGGAATCTGCAGTTTTATGCATGGCATGTCATATTGCCAGGCTGTGGAGGAGGTAATGCAGATAGAGGTTCCCGAGCGCGCTCTCTGGCTCCGTACAATCTGGTCCGAATTCGCCAGGATACAGAGTCATCTGCTCTGGCTTGGTCTTGCGGCTGATGCCATGGGATTCGAAAGTCTCTTTATGCATACATGGAGAATCCGTGAGCATATACTAGATATAATCGAAATGACCACGGGGGGAAGAATAATTTTCGGTTCATGTAAAGTCGGCGGAGTGAGAAGAGATATTAACGAGGAGACCCTCAGGTATATTATCAATAGAGTTAAAGAGCTGGAAATTGAAATTAAAGAGGTAACCGGTACGTTCATAAATGATTACTCTGTTCAGCACAGATTCAGCGGAGTCGGAGTTATCAGCTCTAAGGATGCATATGATCTCGGAACACTGGGGCCCGTTGCTAAGGGGAGCGGTCTCCCCTATGATGCAAGGAGAATCGGTTACGCCATGTATTCAAAGATCGATTTTGAACCGGTAATCGAAAAGGACGGCGACTGTTATGCCCGATGCGCCGTCCGTGTAAGGGAGATTTTTCAGTCAATAGATATTATCAGGCAGTGTGCCGGACTTATAACCGATGGCGAAATTGATGTTAAAGTCAAAGGTTTTCCGTCAGGTGAGTTTTATACGCGTGTGGAACAGCCGCGCGGGGAGGTTATATATTATGTACGGGGGAACGGGACAAAATTTCTTGAAAGATTCAGGGTGAGAACCCCCACCTTCGCCAACGTCCCCGCCATGGTCAAGGTGCTTCAGGGGTGCCAGATTGCCGATGTGCCTAATATTATACTTACAATAGATCCATGTATAAGCTGTACGGAGCGTTAGTATGAGACGATCACTGATTTTTTCATTCGCAAAGACCATAAGCCGGAGTTTCCTTAAAAAACCCGCAACGCTGATGTATCCTCAGGTCGAAAGAAAATATTACTCCATTACAAGGGGGAGGATTTTTAATGATATCGACAGGTGTATCTTCTGCGGGTTATGTCAGAAAAAATGCCCCACCCATGCAATAACAGTGATGAAGGAGACAAAGGAGTATGAACTGCGGAGTCTGCAGTGCATAACATGCGGAGCCTGCGTTGACGTGTGCCCTCCGAAGTGTCTTTCCATGGAGATCAATTATTCAGTATCGGTTTTCGGACGAGATGAAGGCGCTTATTATTATAAGCAGAGTGATAAGACGGAGGATGTAAAAAAGCCGGATTGAAGCCCCCCCTTTTGATGAACTGAATTGTACCCGCATCTCATACAGCCCCCTAAATCCCCCGGAGGGGGACTTATCCGGATGATATGTGCTTCACCGAAAGATGTGAGTATTTGCACCCCGGTAGTTGGCAAAGAATGGTGTTGGATTTAAATTAATTCTGATGTTGATCCGATTTCTAAAAACTGTACTCCCCCTTAAATGAAAAAGAGATATCTGTGGTGGTGTATGTAATGGCATCTTCATCAATACTGAATTGAAATATTGTCTGTTCGTTCATCTGCCATCTGACTGAATATGTGTTTATAATGGTAACATAATCAATTCTTTCGATTCCGGTTTTATAGAGACTGTTGTGAACATAAAACTGAAATGAAAAATAGATTGAATCAACCGGAGTAATACCTGCCCCTATAGCTGAGCTGAGTATGTAGTTGCGGACCTGATCAAGTTCCTCCTTGTAAATTCCGTCTCCGTAGAAGTAGCTGTATCCTGTCATTGCATAGAGGTAGATCATACCGGAGATGTAATCTGCATTGATTGTAGATCCAAAGTCTGTAGTGCCGGAGTTGATAAACGCTCTATTACCGGTTTGCGGTTTCACTCCCAGCGAAAGGGTTATCCCCGGATTTCCGTGATAGAGAATCCTTTTTAAAAATAACGATGGATCACCCATGCCGTAGAACGGGTCACTTATATCGGGGCCCCCTCTGTTCATCTGATACCTGATGTGGATTTCGTTATCTCCACCGTATTCTCTCCCTCCGTTTTTAAGGCCATCCCCCGGGAAAGCTTTGTGGAAGCTTTCTATAGAGTGATCCATAAATCCTCTTCCATGATAATAAAAAGGTATGAGAATTTTTATTTCTGTCAGACTGTCTATATTCCGCGTGTAGTGATAAAGAAGTGAAGTCGTTTCCACGTCGAACTTCCCCTCTTTATCATGTTCTTTAAAGTGATAGATATCAAAAATGGTGTTGGATTGGATTATGTTTATTCCGGTATTATTTAGCCGGTTTTCATCTATATATGAATTTTCAGCAGACATAAAAAGATGTGATATATAGAGAATATGTGTATTTTTTGTTTCGATCGGCTCCTGGAGTGTTCCTGCGGCCGCGCTCTGTATTATTATAAAATATTGAAGAGCAGCGATTGTAAAAATTCTTATAAATATGTTCATTTTCAACCGTTTTGAATTATTATTACGCTGATCAAAGTTAGAGGGCTTGTTTTTTTCAAGATTTTTTCTGATTCCGGCTTTTTTTGGATTATATTGTTATTTTTTTAAAAAATAATTTCAATATTAATATAAATGGTTGACAAACCTGCATGACGTAATCTAATGACGACAAGTTAGATTATGTTGTATAAATTCTTCTAGTTTTCTTACCTCGAGTAAACTTCTAGCACAATTTAATACTCAATCCAACTCCGGGGGAAACCCTTATTAAAAACTCAGGAGCTCAACAATGGCGCAAGGAACAGTAAAATGGTTTAATGACCAAAAAGGTTTTGGATTTATTTCTGCAGAAGATGGAAATGATTATTTCGTACACCACTCAAGTATTCTTGGTGATGGTTTTAAAACCCTTAAAGAGGGTGCAAATGTACAGTTCGACATCGAAAAAACTGACAGAGGACCAAGAGCAGTACAGGTCTCTGTAATATAATAATAAAAGTTATAGTTAAACCTGAAAAGCCTGACTTATAGTCAGGCTTTTTTAATTAATACCGGATTCAGGATGAATTAGTAAAATAAAGCAATCTGGTATATTCTTATCATTCCAGGCTTCGACTCCGCTCAGCCAGCGTTAAATTACGCTCTCTGCTTGTATTGAGTTTGTCGAAATGAGCGGAGTCGAAGGGCTAATGTACTAATCCAATCGTTAACTGCTAAGTAATTCTGTGCTGAAATGCCGGTTTATATCTTTCCAGCAATGTTCTTTTCCAACCGAATAGATCGAAAAACCGGCAGAACAAAATTCAGTAAATTCAGATTGTAAGAGATGTGATTTTTTGACTTTTTGTCATATCCTCTTCAGTAATAGATGAAAGCTCATCGAATATATGCACAAGAAAACTCCCTGCACCTGAACTCTTTGCCGAGGCTTTTTCACCGGCAATTCCCCACGCCGATAACGCCGCAGCTGAAGCACCGGGCAGATCGCCGGGAAGAACCGCTGCGAAACATCCTATCATCGAAGCAGCCATACAGCCGGTTCCGACAACTCTCCCCATTAATTCAGATCCATTATCAACAGTGAAAAGTTTTCCGTCACCTGCGATGTAGTCTCTTTTTCCCGTAATGACAACTGTGCATGAAAGTTTTTTTGAAAGGTTAAGCGCCACATCGGCAAGGTCGAATGATACATCGGTACTGTCAACACCCTTGGTGGTAACATCAAGCCCGGCGATACATGAAACTTCAGAAGCGTTCCCTTTTATGACATTAATAAATCCCGAAGAGATGAGTCGAATACAGCTCTGATTTCTCATGGCGCTTGCTCCGGCTCCGCAGACGTCCAGTACTACCGGAATTTTTTTCTCAGCCGCGGCCTTTGCAGCAATAAGCATACTCCCGATAATATCCTCAGTGAGAGTCCCGATGTTGAGAACTAAAGCCGATGAAATGGATGTTATCTCAGCTGCTTCTTCCGGTGCATGGGCCATAACGGGAGATGCGCCGAGAGATTTTACCGCCTGGGCGCAGTTAAAGATTGTAACCCAGTTTGTAATGTGATGAACAAGAGGCTGTTTTGTTCTGATTTCGTTTAATAGTGAATTGTTCTGCATAGTAAGTCCCCTTTAAAATAAAGATTAGGGGGCAAGAGAGAATGTATATTCCGGTTTAAATTCCCTACGCCGGCATTATCCGGATCAGGTTATACGGGTATAATCTCAGGCTCGTTAATGAACCACCCCAACTTGGGTGTACTTGTAATTTGTTTTAATTATCAGTCAAGAAGAAATAAGGTTACTTGGTGTAAAAAAAATAATCCCCCCCATCCGCCCTGTCGGGCACCTTCCCCTTGGTGAGAAGGGGAAGGCGGAGTGCAAGGGCTTTGCCCTTGTGTTTTATAATTCTGGTTTCTCTATAATAAATGATAAAACATTAAAATTTTTAAACCGCAATACCTTCCCCGTTTTTTCAAGGGGAGGGTGCCCGACAGGGCGGATGGGGGGGAAAGTTACTTTACATTTTTATATTTTTATATTAAATTGACTTTGCATGAACAAAATAATTGAAAAATGATCACATACATATAATCACTTAAGAGGTGCGTAAATTGGAAACCATGACTAAGGCTCAGAGAGGGCGGATTGCTATCCGTACATTCAAAATTACAGCGGATGCCCTTGCGTTGAGGGGATATTATAAACCTTCGGGACGATCGGGGCAGACACTTGAAGAGAGTCTTAAAATGCTCTCTCCTGAGATATACGGTACTATGAACGATTCCAGAATCATTGAACTTAAAGGACTGGAGTATGTAACTGACAGGCTCCCGAAGGGGGTAGAGGAGTGTAACCGCATAATCCTCACAGCAGAGGAGAAACTTGATCATACCGCTTTTGAAAAAATAGTTCCGCTCAAACGGCGGAGAGTGTCATACAGGATAAGTGACCATGAAATTAATTTTATAATCACTCAGGGGATGAGTGAAATCTACGACATTCTGACTCACCTTACTTTTCTTAATATTGAAGCGCATAAAATAAAAAATCAGATTCTGGATGAATCGGGTAATATGACTGCAGAGTGGGTAGTTCTTGAAAAGAGTGTAAATAACAGCTCTCTGCAGGGACCTGAGCTTGACCGGGCGCTATGGAACCTGAGTATAATACTGGGGAGAACATTCAGCGAAACAAGAGAGACCTATCAGTATCTTGAAGATTCTAAAAATGCGAAGCAGAGTAATAACGGATTGTTTAAAATAATTTATGATCTGGGTATCCGTGCTCTTGAAGATGAGAACGATAAAGACAGTATGCTGATGATATATTTTACCCCCTCTCTGCGCGATATGATCGGGAGGCATAAATTCGGAACTCTGTGGGCCGATAGAGTAAAGAAGAGAATTCTAGAACTCGGTTTTGAAAAACGTCCGCTTCATATTATAAGTGCAAACATGCATAGTGTAATGAATGCTCTTTATTCATGGGAGGCATTGAAAGATAAAAGGGGTGACGGAAAAGAGGATCTCTATGAGTTTATTACAAGAGCAAAGGAGTCTCAGAGCCGGATAAAGAGTTTTGCACTGGATCATGGCCTTTATGAACTCCCGGATAATTCCGGTTTCTCAATTGACTGTCAGATCATTGATATGGCGGCATTTAACGGAATTGAAATTCACCCTGAAGTTCAGATTACCAACGGGTATGCTCCGGAACATAAACCGGTTATTCTTGTTATTGATTATGCCTTCGGCGCTCAGGCCTATGAAGTTATGGATGAGCTTCTAAGTCCGCATGTAATTGACGATAGTGATCATTTTTTTCACTTTAAGTCCATATCTATCATGGGGAAGGCGGGGATTCTCCCGGGACAGAAGGGGGACATCATGCTCCCCACTGCGCATGTATTCGAAGGGAACCCTCATAACTATATTGTTGAGAATGATCTGGATCCGCGCGACTTTGACGGATCAATCCCTGTCTATGTGGGACCTATAGTAACAGTTCTCGGAACTTCCCTGCAGAATACTGATGTTCTGGAAAAATTTCAGAAGTCAACGTGGAAAGCTGTTGGGCTCGAAATGGAGGGGGGGCATTATCACCGTGCTGTAAATGCCGCTGTAATCAGAGGGCATATCCCCCGTGATGTGAGAGTGAGGTACGCATATTACGCATCAGATAATCCGATTCTGAGCGGACAGACTCTGGCTTCCGGAGCTCTGGGAGACGAGGGGATAAAACCGACATATATGATCACAAGGGTTATATTGGAGAAGATACTGAATTGAGGCGATACCTTATAAAGATAACTATATAAGGATAAAAAAAGGCCTCCAGTGATGGAGGCTTAAGTTTGCCGGTTAATTTAGTAGGAGGAGGTGTCTGGATACCTCATGTTTATAACGGTTTATAAACATATAATTTGAAGGAGATCAAACTATACATAGAATTAAACATGGATTGTTTGAATATGGAATAGTCATTGTGACTATTTGTTTGTAGCAGTTTTATATTTTTTTTTGTAGTCGTTTTGCATTTCCGGTTATGTATTCAATTAACGGGAATTAACATTAAAAATCAATAGAGGTTATTAAATCATGAAGCATCATATAGTCTATAAAAAGATACCGGGAGTTTTCCTGAGCTATCTTAAAATGCTTATTTACAGACGCAAAGGATTTAAACCCGGTGATACTCTACCCCGGATAAAAGTCTCAGTGCATAACCTGAGTGTGGATAAGGAAAGACTTAAGAAGTATATGGAAATCTGTGAGTTTAAAGACAACGGTTTTATCCCTTTACTATATCCCCATGTATTTTCCGCTCCGAAGCATATGGCAATACTCAGCCATAAATTATTCCCCATCCCTGTCATGGGGACACTCCATTTCCGGAATCACAGCATTCAGCACAGACCCATACGGATTGATGAACCACTTGATATAGACGTGGAGCTTGTCGAGAGCCGTATAGTAAAACAGGGGCTTGAATTTGATTATACGATTCAGGTGAAAGCAAATGGTGAACTTGTATGGGAGAGCATAACAACCTATCTTAAAAAGGGGAAATTCGGTACAGATTATCAGACGACCCCGAACAGCGAAATTATTAAGTCCATGCCGGAATCTGCAGAAAAAATAGACCTGTATATTCCTGAAAATATCGGGAAGAGATATGCCAGGATATGCAGTGACTATAATCCAATTCACATATCTAAAACAGCTGCAAAACTATCAGGATTTAAAAGGGATATCGCACATGCAATGTGGGCAACTGCGAATGCGATGTCAAAACTTCATATAGACATTTTATCGCAGCCGGTGAGAGTTGATCTTGTTTTTAAAGGGCCTCTTTTTCTGGATAGTCACAGCCATATCACCGCATCTCAGGGGGACGAGATTATACGTTTCGATTATTACTGCGGAGATAATCCGAGGCCGAGTATAAATGGGCAGATTTCATATATTGAAAAAGGGACACATCTTTTTTAAGCATTATATAAAATAATGTAACACATTTTCTGTTTTATAACTATATTTTATCAGGAGATACAATATGGAAAATATAAAACTTAATGCTTTTGACGAAGTTAATGAAAATATAAATGAAGATTCAAATCCCTATGTTAAGGGGATCCCTGTCGAGATGGAACTGAAAGAGGAGTGGAGAAAGGTCCGCTTGTCATGTTCAGGTGCCGGGAGAATTGAAAAGAAATTCGATGTGTGGGATCCTTCGTTTATATTGATTGAATAGATAGCCGGAAATAATCCGCTGTTCCCTGCTGATTAAATATTATTTTATAATTTATGTTGATTAATTCATAATAGGGAAAAATCTGGCAGAATCGGATTTAGTTTGTCAGATTTTGTTATTTATTGTAAATTTTTAAATGTTAGAATCTAAGGGAGATAAACCATACATGTACTCCGTATATATACCGGAAGAGATTATTAAAGATAAGAACCTTATTCCATTATGGGAAAAAGTTAAAGCTTCAGTTCCAGTTTCTGAGGATGATCTCCGTCTGATGCTCTCAACTGATGATGTCATGGGACTAGGGGCAATAGCATCATATGTGAGAACTGCAGTTAACGGCAGAAGGGGATTCTACGGTGTTAACATGAATTTAAACTACACCAATATTTGTGAGCTACGGTGTCCGCTCTGCGCCTTTTCCTGCGACAGCGGTGATCCCCGGGCGTATATCTATTCGCTCGATGAGATTGAGAGCAGAGTTAAAGCTGAGGCTGACAAAGGGATAGATGAAGTTCACATTGTGGGAGGTTTACATCCCGATCTGAAACTCGATTATTTTGAAGAGATGCTCCGCCGGATTAAAAAGATTAAAAGCGATATGTTTATAGTAGCCTTCACCGCCGTTGAGTATGACTATTTTGCAAAGATAAATAATATTTCTATTGAAGAGGTTTTCCGCAGACTGATAGATGCGGGATTGGGCGCGCTTCCCGGCGGCGGTGCCGAGATATTTGCCGAAGAGAAAAGAAGCGTAATCGCGCCGAAGAAGATCTCGGGTAAACGCTGGCTTGAGATTATGAAGATTGCACACAGTTTCGGACTTAAGACGAACGCCACACTTCTCTATAATCATATTGAAGATATGGATGATATTGTTCATCACCTGTCAGAACTCCGTGCCGTGCAGGACGAGACGGGCGGATTTAAAACTTTTGTCCCTCTGTCGTATCACGATGAGAACACCGGAATAAAAGCGAAGAAGAAGTCCAGTACCGGTTTTGATGATATACGACTTTATGCGTCAGCGCGGATTTATCTCCATAATATTCCGCATATCAAGGCGCTATGGATGTATATCGGTGAGAAGATGGCGCAGGTTCTTCTGAACTTCGGTGTAGATGATATCGGTGCTACATACAATTACGAGCAGGTTGTCCACTCGGCAGGGGCTGCAACTGCCGATTACGGGTCGGAACAGTTTTTAAGAAGGCTTATAGAATCTGCGGGCTTTGAACCTGAAAGAGTAACGGCCGCCTACGAGGTGAAAAAATGAAACTCGGTTATATCGACTATCTGAACTGTTATCCATTCTATCACCATATGTTCCGTAAAGAACCCCTTGATAATACGATCGTTCCCCGCTATCCCGGCGAGCTTAATATACTGATGAAAGAGGGACAGCTTGACATGAGCCCCATCTCAGCAGGGGCATACCCTGAGATGCAGGATAGCGTAATTCTTCTGCCCGATTTCTGTTTAAGTTCAATCGGATATGTCCGTTCCGTGGTCCTTCAGAGCAAACTCCCCATAGAAGATCTTAATGGAAAGAGAATCGGACTTACATCTGCATCAAAGACATCAATGGTTCTGCTGAAAATTCTTCTGGAAAAATATTACAAACTTAAACCTGAATATATTCCATGCACACCAAATCCCGATATGGATAACCTTGACGCTGCGCTTGTAATCGGTAACGAAGCAATGGTTGAAACCGACAGGCCCCTTCCGTATATCTACGATCTGGGTGATCTGTGGCTCAGAAAAACAGGATTCCCCGTTGTATTTGCAGTCATTGCCGTACAGAAAAAGACTGCCGCTGAACATTTAGATAAAGTGATGGAGGTGTCTGAATCATTCAGACTCTCTTTAAATGATCTTCGTGACAACCGGTTTGACGTGGTAAAATATGCCGGCGAAAAATATCCGCATATTACCTATGATATAGATCACTATTACAATCTGTTAAAATTCGATTTCACAGATGATCTTAAAAAAACGCTTGAGTTTTATTTTTCCGAGGCGGCGTCCATGGGGCTGCTTGATGAGGTTAAGAGGATTGAATTTATAAAACCCAATGTTTGAAAGAGAACTTAAAGTGTTTTAAAATTTTCAAATCTCCCGGCCTGGCGGCCACCCTCTTTGATAAAGAGGGTTTTGACTTCCAGAGTTTTATAACCCCCTTTAACAAAGGGGGATGTTGAGCAAAGCGAAACGGGGGGATTTCTGGTTTTTAAAACCGGAAGTTTAAAAGAGAACAGAAAGTGTTTAAAATTTTTCAAATCTCCCGGCCTGGCGGCCACCCTCTTTGATAAAGAGGGTTTTTGACTTCCGGAGTTTTATAACCCCCTTTAACAAAGGGGGATGTTAAGCGAAGCGAAACGGGGGGATTTCTGGTTTCAAAAACCGGAAGTTTAGAAGAGAACTGAAAGTGTTTGACTCAGTAACAAAGGAAAATTAAATGATAAATAAAAATGATCTGAAAAATAAAATTAAATCCGGCGAGCGTATAACAGCGGAGGAGGGTACTTCTCTCTTCGATTGGGATATCGTTGAATTGGGTGCATTGGCTGACCTCCGTAGAAAAATGATCTATCCCGATGAAACTGCGGGTTTTATTATTGACCGGATAATAAACTACACGAATATCTGCGAGGCTCAGTGCCGGTTCTGTGCCTATCATTCAAAAGCGGGACGGATCGATCCGTATAATCTTAATATAGATGAAATTTTAAATAAGATCGAAGAGCTCAATGATATCAGCGGACTGCAGGTTATGCTCCAGGGGGGGCTCCATCCCGATGCGACACTGGAGTTCTATGTGGAGATGGTATCTGCAGTAAAAAAACGTTTCTCTGATATATATCTCCACTCATTTTCACCTTCAGAGATTGTTCATATCTCTGCAAAGAGCGGACTCTCTTATGAAGAGATACTTAAAGCACTGAAGGATGCCGGACTGAATTCCATACCCGGTGCATCGGATCTTCTGGTGGACAGAATACGGAATATTGTGAGCCCGAAAAAGAGTACAACGGAACAGTGGTGCAATGTAATGAGGGCTCTCAAAGCAAATAACATGGGTTCTACCGCTACGATGACTTACGGCATGGGTGAGACTAATGCTGAAAGGATTGAACACCTGAATGTTATCCGTTCGATACAGGATGAAACAGGGATACTCCGTGCCTTTATCCCATGGTCTTTCTCTCCGAAAAATACTGACATGGAAAATATTGTTCCGGCAACGGGTGTTGACTATCTTAAAATCGTCGCTATCGCGCGGATCTATCTTGATAATATTGTTTATATACAGGCCGGATGGCTTACGGAGGGATTGAAGCTTGCACAGATTGCACTTGCAATGGGTGCAAACGACATGGGTGGAGTGCTCATGGAGGAGGTTGTAGTTAAGGCAACCGGTGTTGAAACTTCAACTAATATGGCAGAGCTTGTGGAGATTATAAAAAATTCCGGAAAAGAACCTGTACTGCGAGAGGCGATTTAATGTTTTCTAGTCGCCGGGAAATTATTCCGGTGTTATCTGATGTCTCACTGCGATCAGGTGAAACATCATTATGTTTTAAGTGATCAGAACAATTATCTGTTGATGGTTTAATCTTCATCCTGCCTCATTATCCGCCAGTAAATTTATCGTTGCAGTTAATTACATATATCCGGGTGTTCAGAGTAATTCATCTGAAATCATCGGGATATTCCTGAACATATATTATACTGCAAAATTGAAAAATTTTATATCCCCGCCGCCTTTGGCGGCGGGGATATATATTTAATCTAAAAATCTTTCCTTAAAAAAACTGAAAAGTATATCTCTTGTATTCTTAATATTCTCAATAATCTGATTGTCAACTGTATGTGCCGGTGTATCAGTTACTATTTTAAAGAGATAGTTTTTAACTTTAAATGTTCTGCAAGCCTGAACGAAGGCCGCTCCCTCCATATCCACAAGGGAAGCCAGTTTCCCGACCTTTTCGCGCTCCTGTGCCGATACCACAGCCACGTCCTGTGTGGCAAGCGTTGATGTTTTGTAGCCTTCCAGAACGTCGGGCTTCAGGTATCTCGGTTTTAATCCGATAAGTTTCGGGCGGTCGTAATCGATAACGGAGTCTATATGCAGAATGTCGCCGAGGTTATAATCCTCCGTCGTCGAACCTGCAGCTCCGATGTTAAACATAATCTCTGTCTGATATTTGAGAATAAGATAGGTTGCCGCAATGGCTGCACTCCCTTTCCCGATGCCGGAGAGAATAAGATAAACAGATTTATGTTTATACACAGGGAGAGGCTTCTCTTCTATGCAAACAAATATCCCTGAGTCGATAAACGGCGCTGCTTCAAGACGCGTAGCCATAACTATTCCCGTTGCGGCGGAGTTTGTTTCCATTATATTATATGTCTCTCTTTTGCCATCTCTTCCAGTCTCTTCACCGCATCGCGCCCTTTCTCTCCAAGGTCGATAGAAAATTCGTTTACATAAAGACGTATATGGTTCTCTATTACTTCATCATCAAGTTCCTGTGAGTAGCGTTTTATAAACTCTTCAGATGCATCTCTGTTGTTAAAGGCGTATTGTATTGATGATTTCAGAATTGCATCAAGCTCTGACTTTTCCTCTTTCGTAAAACGGTCATTTTTAACTGCAATACATCCAAGAGGTATGGGGAAGGATGTCTCTCTCTCCCACCATTCGCCCAGGTCTATGACCTGCTGAAGTCCGTAATTCTTATAAACAAATCGTCCTTCATGGATTATTAATCCGGAATCATATTTTCCGGTTTTGACTCCATCCATTATTTTATCGAATCGAACAGGGGCGATGTTGTCAATTGCCGGGTTCCATAACTTCAGGAGCATGTATGCGGTTGTATACTCCCCCGGAATAGCTATGAGCATATCCTCAACCCGTTTTTCCGATTGAGCCTTTACCAGCAGTGGCCCGCATCCGAAACCCAGGGCCGATCCTGAATTCATAAGATCGTATTTATTTTTAAGATATAGATATGCGTGGAAGGAGAGTTTTGTAATGTCAAATCTGCCGGTGAAGGCGGAATCGTTCAGAGTCTCCACATCGTGGAGATGAGTTTCAAACTGAAAGTCACCTGTATCTACAAGTCCGTGCAGCATGGCATGAAAAATGAACGTATCGTTGGGGCATGGCGAGAATGCTATACTAACTGTTCTCATGTTTTCTCTCAAAGATTATTATTTTGCCATATATGGCTTCGGCTCCGTTCAGCCAGCGTTACCATCCGTTCCCTGAGCGGAGCCGAAGGGGAAAGGGATTCATTTGTTAAATGCTGCGGCTTCAGATTGATTATAACAATTCGCAACGGATTTTTTAGTCAATAATTAATTTAAGGAATTAATACTAAAAAGGTCATGTCGTGACTTTATATAGCGGGGCTCTGAACCTTGATTAAAGGATTAAGGGATTTACATGATCTTAGGTGGGTAATCTTTATTGAGTCATGGAAATCATTTAATCAGGAAAATCACGGTTCAGACAATTGAGTGTTTACTTGAATTAAGCAATTTTACATTACTCTGCGGTTAGATCATTTATAATTCCGATAAGCCGGAATTAATAGTGAATTAATATTGAAAATGCTCTAAATAGTATTAATCTATAACTACTATTCCCCGGAGGTGATTGTTTATGCATAATGGGATAAGTTTTGAAAATCAGGATAATGACCTTTCTATCGTTAAAAACGGCGAAACTCTTCTTTCTGCTGAGGCTCTATATTCTATTGTTTTTGATCTTCTGATGGTGGATTGCTCTCTGCCTGAGGAGTGGCCTCATATACGGCAGAGATTTGACAGGAATAAAAATTTTTTTGAGATTTCAATCGGCGCAGAATCGGCAAAACAGGTGTCTAAAGAATTGATTGATGATGAAAAATATATAAATGAACTTCGTGAAGGTGAATATTTCCTTGAGAGCGTGATAGATCCCCGCAAATTTATAGATGTACTCAGGAATAAATTAATACACCTGGGACTTACTGAATCGGATGATTTTAGAATAGATTACAACAGAAGATTCGGCCGTATCTCTGTTGTATTTACAAGTGATGTTCAATAGTTCTAAAGAATATCCGTAACCACAATAGTAAGGTCATCTTCAAAAAAACCTTTATTTCCTGACCATTCCGCAAGATGTCCTTCGATACTGTGTGTAAACTCGGCCGCGTTTTTACCGGCATTCTTTTTCACAAGTTCATCAAATCTTTCATCTCCGAAATATTCACCCGATATATTCCGGGTCTCTGTAACGCAGTCTGTATAGAGTATTATTCTGTCTCCAGATTCGATGTCGATCTCTTTCATTTCACATGCATCAATGGGAAAAACCCCAAGAATCTTGCCTTTGCTTTTTACAGTTATTATTTCTCCGGTATTCTTTTTCAGAATTATAAGAGGACTGTGTCCTGCATTTGAATGGAGAAGTTTCATCCTGTCGAGATCGATAAAAATATAACTTGCGGCAACAAAATGAGTTTCACATTTCCCGTAAAGAGCGTTGTGTATATTCATAAGAAGTTTATCGGGCTGATCATAAATCTGCGCCTGAATGTAAAATGCAATTTTAACCATGGATGAAATAAGTGATGCCGGAATCCCGTGTCCGGAAACATCCGCTACAAGTATTCCGATCCTTCTGTTGTCAACATAGTGAAAGTCGTAAAAGTCCCCTCCGATGAGATCCATCGGTTTGTAAGCCACCTGAATATCCAGACCCGGCAGATCCGGCAGTCTCTCCGGCAGAATTGAAAACTGTATTCTTCTGGCAATTTCAAGTTCCTTGTGGATACTCTCCAGCCGGTTATGTTTACTTACAGCTTCTTTAAGTGTAAGAAGCATATCCACACGCGCGATCAGTTCTCTCCTGTCGAAAGGTTTAGCAAGATAATCATTAGCTCCTGCTTCGAATCCCGCAACTATATCCTGTATCTGATTCTTCGCCGTAAGAAGCAGCACCGGAAGCTGATAAAGCGAAAATTTTTCGCGGATAATATTGCAGACATGGTAGCCGGTCATTCTGGGCATCATAACGTCAAGTATCATCAGATCGGGGACGCAGCTGTTCTGTATAATATTGATCGCTTCCATGCCGTTTTCTGCAGTGAGGATGGTGTATCCTTCAAGTTTCAGCTGATTGACAAGCACCTGTACGTTAACAGGTTCGTCATCGACGATGAGGATAGTCGCATCGGTGCAGGCTCTCTGCTTTAAATTTTTATCTGCGGCGTATTGAGTGTCGCTCTCTTTCAAAAGCATCCCGCCCGATTTGTATGACTGATCAAGATATGTTCTCGGCTTTGGCTCGATTTTAAGAAGGGCCGCATCTCCCGCAGTGGGGATTGTGAATTTAAAGATGGATCCCGATCCCGGTTTGGAAGAGACATCGATTTTCCCGCCGTGCAGCTCCACCAGCTTTTTTGTAATGGCAAGTCCCAGACCGGTTCCCCCGTAACTCCTTGTGTCGGATGAGTCCACCTGTTTAAAATATTCAAATATATCGGCAAACTTTTCTTCCGGTATTCCTATGCCGGTATCCGCTATAGATATCTCCATTTCAGATTCAGTTATAGAGGACGACACTGTAATTGTACCTGAATCTGTAAATTTTACCGCGTTACCCATTATGTTGTACATTATCTGCTGTATTCTGTTCTCATCGGCGTAAGCAGGGGGGATTTCGGCATTGATATTGTTCAGAATTTTCAGCGATTTATTTCCTATAACCGGAATCAGCAGGGTTGACACCACTTCGGTTATCTGTCTCATATCTATTGCTTTTTTATGAAGTACTATGTCGTTGTTTTTCATTTTAGAAAAATCGAGAATGTCGTTAACCAGATGAGTCAGTCTTTTACCGCTGAATACAATCATCTGAAGATTCGATTTCTGGCTGTCGTTCATATCTCCTGCTGCACCGTCAATCAGTGATTCAGCAATCCCGATTATTCCCGTAAGGGGAGTCTTAAGTTCATGAGAAGTATTTGCAAGAAAATCATCTTTGAGCCTGTTGGCTTTTTTCAGTTCATCGTTTGCTGTTGTAATTTCAGTGTGGGCGCTCTTCAGATTTACTACCATGCTGTTGAAAGTATCTGCAAGAACTCCGAATTCATCGGTTCTATTGATTGCTATTCTGCAGTCGAGATTTCCCTCGCTGACTCTTCTCGCTCCGCTGGTAAGCTTTCTGATAGGTATTATTATATACTCCGCAAGAAGTATGGTAAGAAATATTGTGGCGAGAAAAGCCACAAGAGAAGCGATAATGGCTATCCTGACCATGGAACTTTTAAAATTTGAAATCTCTTTCTGGAAAAGCTCAATAACCACAAGACCGTTGGCTACACCTTTACTGTCTGAAATAACTCCATAGACAGTGGATGTGTTCTCGCCGTAAATACTTGTCTGGGTTTCTCTTTTTACTATTGTATTCCGCTGGCTTTCAATTACCTGCTTACACCGTTCAACAACCTCTTTAGATTCAGCATAGAGCTCTCCCGGTATACTCTGCGATTCCCCCTTTGCAGTGAATGAGCAGTACAGCTCAACGGGCCTGCCGCCGATATTGACATTTGAATAGAGTTCGCGGCTTTTGATACTTAAACTTTTATCCGATGCTTCCATTGTGAGAGGTGACCGTGAAACTATTTTTACAAGTTTCTGATCACCGAGATAAAGAGTACCGTTATCGTGAATCTTCAGCGGTATCTTATTGTCGCCGATGCGGATATCGAAATCTCTGGTATAGACTGTTTCGTTATACTTAACCGCTATTTCATTATCCTTCCCTATTGTAAGAGCAAGGCCGAAAAACTCAGTGGTGATCCATATAGTATCTTTATCAAGAATATCTGAATCTATAATATATGTAAGTTTGTCATTTTTTCTGTCGTAGTTTATTGTAAAAAGATAGCTTATATAATCTTCATTAAGCTTAATTTTGTTCATGTAGTTGAGGTATCTTTTATACTCTGAATCTCCGGTAGATTCAAGGGTAGTGAGAGTTTTGTGCTTTTCACCATCGATAGAGAGGGCTATTGACCGTGCCAGAGACTCCTTGCTTTCAAGAAATGAATTGTAGTATAATTCACCCGCATATTTGTAAAGAGCTACCCCGAGAGAAACTGCTATTATGAGATCAGTGATCAGAGAATACAGGATAATCTTCTTCTTCAGGTTTATCTTCATAAAATGCCGGCTCCGGTAATATCAGGGATTAATATTTGAGGTGAACAGTTTTATTTAGCAGGGTAAAATCTGTATGTCAATATAAATTTCAGCCGGGATTAATATCGTGAGGGTTTTTACTTCCCGCCCCATCCGCCCGCCGGAGCAATGTCATCAAGTTAGGAGATTCTAAATTCTTCATGCATCATTTAGCAGCACCATATGCCCAGCCCCCT
>PGXT01000237.1:0-2163 GCA_002839285.1 Spirochaetae bacterium HGW-Spirochaetae-5
GTTAAATCCCCTTTTAAAATAGCTTCTGCTATTTTCGGGCGGATCTCTGCACCACCCCGGGATTTTGCAATGAATTCATCTGTAAGTTTTTTTTCTTCGGGGGTCATTGCTGATTTCATATAGGAATCAAGGTTTTTCCTGTAATTATCAGTTATAAGCTTGTTGTCATCGACTCTTTTCTGAAATTCTTTCATGTCATTTCTTTTAGCCGCATCGAGCTGAACCAGCATATTTACTCTTAACTGCAGAAGATCTTTATGGATGTTGTTTAACTCGAGCGAAGTGATGAACCTGTTGCTGAAAAAATCCTTAAACTCTTTGTCGGAACTTTTCAGATTTAGAAATGTGTTTCCTGCTATTGCAATAATTATAATAAGAAAAACAGAACATGCCAGCATTACTTTTGTTGCTACTTTCTGATCGTTAAACCACTTCATTTCCTACCTCTTTATTTGTTAAATGTGTATATATTCTTACTATTACCCTTTTGTAATTAAAAAATAATCAGATATTTATTATACCTGAAAGGATAACAGATATAAAGGCTAAAAGGATAGATTAAGGTAAATATATTATGCATCCGGCACCTTTTCTTTTTTAATGAAACAGGGAATATACAAAGACTCTGAATAAAAAATTAATGAAGACTCAAGTGTTTTATGTAAACATTTTTGTCAATAATAAAGAATATAATCTGTTTTTTAATAATTTATGTTTATATAATTTACATATTAAAAAAGAGCCTGTCAATCACACATTCGTGTGAAATATTATAACACGAATGTGTGATCGACAGGCCTAGCTCATCAGCGGATCTGCGGCAGAAGTTTACTTTTTGAAAAAATTCACAAGGGTACTGTTTACCGGTTCGGGATTTTCGTAATGGACAAGATGTCCTTCGTCTTTAATTTCGTGATAACTGATATCGGGCATTGCATTTTTTATGTTACTGATAGAATCTTTCAGTATCAGGGTATCGGCCGTTCCCCATGTAAGGAGAACCGGAATTTGACTCTTTGCAACTGTTTGATACTCAGGAGTAAAATCGTTAAGATTATCTCCCCGGAAGTTAGCGAGCCTTGCCTGTTTAAAACCTTTGAATGAGAGCTGGTTCCGGTACTGTTTTACAAATTCAGGAGTAATATTTTTTTCATCTGCAAAGACTTTCTTCGGGTAGGTAATATTGTTCCGGTCAAGAGCAATACTTGCTAAATAGTCGCCGATAACCGGTGTTCTTAATAAAGCAAGTGATACCCTCATGGGGAGAATATTTATGTACGGAGAGAGCAGGGCAAGCCGCTTAACTCTATCGGGATTTGTAGCCGTATAAAAAACTGCAATGCTCCCTCCCTGAGAAGTCCCTGCAAGATTAAAGGAACCTTTGATATTAAGTTTATCGAGAAGTTCAATGAGCTGATTGTTGTAGAATTCGCGTGTGTATTTAACTTCGGGACGGTCGGAGTAGCCGAATCCGAATAGATCGTAACGGAGTACACGGAATCCTGCGTCTGTTAAAGCTTTTATGTTTTTGTCCCATGAGAAGTATGGAGCCGCGTTTCCATGTATAAGAACAACCATCTCACCCTTAGCCGGGCCTGAGAGTTCATAGTGGACAACACCGCCGCTGAGTGTAATAAAACTTCCGGGTGCACCCTTTCTTGCTTCATCATTCAATTCATTAACTTCAATGTTGCCGGCGATAAAGGGAAGCATAAAAAGTATTACTGCAAATGATATTAAAAAGATAATTGATTTTTTCATAAAAGATTACTCCGGTTATATTTTAATACCAGTAATTATTTCTTAATATAATTTGTAGTGTAAAAAACAAATATTATATATCCCCGCCGCCTACGGCGGCGGGGATATATAGAGCTTTTTTCATTTTATAAAAATTAAGGAATAAATACTTATTTTGTATTAAATCCATTTAATCTGATTTTTTGCAGTTGTCCAGTTTTTTATTATTGTGGATTATTGGTGGGGTTATTAAAGTATGATTTTTCCGTTCCGCCCCTATCCGCCCTGTCGGGCACCTTTCCCCATGGGATGGGAGAAAGGGGAAGCACGAAATATTACCACTCTCTTCTCCTCCCATTCATGGGGGAGATGGCCAGAGGCCAGAGGGGGCGGTATGACCAGAGGGGGCGTTCTATATGAACA
>PGXT01000237.1:2173-3486 GCA_002839285.1 Spirochaetae bacterium HGW-Spirochaetae-5
GGGCGGGCAGTGCGGTTATTGCTGATGTTATTTCTGCGGATACTCCCGGCGGGGAGGATTCTCGCGTTGCTGTAGATAAACCGGTTGAGGTTGTACCTGTAGTTGAAAGTCTGGATCTTCTTTTTATAGGTGATATTATGGGGCACGATAGTCAGATCCGTTCGGCTCTGCAGCCCGATGGTGCTGCTTATGATTATACGTCGTGCTTTGATTATATCCGTAATGAAATATCGGCTGCCGATGTGGCAATTGCCAATCTTGAGGTTACCTTAGCAGGCCCGCCTTATAAGGGCTATCCGCGTTTCAGTTCACCCGACGCGCTTGCTGCCGCGTGCAAGGAAGCTGGTATTGATGTTATGGTTACTGCCAACAACCATTGTGTTGACCGCGGGAAGGAGGGGCTTGAACGGACAATTAAAACTCTTGATAATCTGAATATACTGCATACCGGCACATTTTTATCAGATGCTGATAAAAAGAGTAAGTCGCCTCTTATAATTGAAAAAAATAATTTTAAAATTGCGATTATCAGCTACACAATGAGCACCAACGAAATTCCTGTACCCAAAGGATCATCTGTTAATCTGTATAAAAGAGATAAACTCATGGCGGATATTGCCCTGGCAAAGAAGACAAGGGCCGATGCTGTTATCCTGTATATGCACTGGGGTGCCGAGTACATGCGTGAACCGGGAGCAGAACAGGTTGCGCTGGCCGAGGTCAGTTTTAATGCAGGGGTAAACATTATAATCGGATCGCATCCACATGTAATTCAGAAAAGCATTCTGTCCCGTCAGCCCGGCAGCATGCGCTTTGTCTCTTATTCGCTGGGTAATTTTATTGCCAATCAGAAAGCGCCCAATACAAACGGCGGTAAGATGATAAAGCTTACTTTGTCTAAGAAAGACGGAGTTACATCTGTTTCGGAAGCTGGTTATATTCTGACATGGATTTACGGGCCTGTTTTGAATAATAAAAAAAAGTTCTACGTTCTGCCCTGTAAGGACTTTGAAAACCGCCCGGAGTTTTTTCAAACCCCGGAACATTATAAGAAGATGAAATATTATATTGAAGAGTCGAGGAGACTGCTCGATAGTCAGAATAAGAATGTGGATGAAATCTAGGGCGGGGGGATTTGACGCAGGGGTTGTATTAAAACCGTTCCGCCCCTATCCGCCCTATCGGGCACCTTTCGTCGAGTGCAATTTGTGCGTCCTGCACGCACTCGACAGAGCAGTCAGGAAGACTGCCTGCAGGTAAATGACAGGATGTCATAATAATACCTGCCTAGAACATCCTGTTCGTCGCCCACG
>PGXT01000052.1:0-28997 GCA_002839285.1 Spirochaetae bacterium HGW-Spirochaetae-5
GGCGATATATAGAAAGTGAAGTAGAACCATATTTTTTAACATCTGTTCTTTTTAACTCTCCGCATACTTCAGAAAGTTCATTACCGGAAAAATGCTGAATTACAATCTCTGAATCCTCTTTTAAAATTCCGGATTTCTCCACATCTTTAAGTATGGGATCATATAAAGCAGCCCCGCCGGTCTCTTTATCATAGGGAGGGTCCAGAAAAACAAAATCGGCTCTGATCCCTCGGTCATAAATAAACTTAAGAGCAGCCTTTGCGTTTAGATTTAAAACCAGTGCTCTGTCACCATGACCGCTCAAAGCAGTGAAATTTTTAATAAACTCAAAACGTGCTCTGTCCCTTTCATTAAACACGGCCATTGAACATTTACGGCTTAGCGCTTCAAATCCTATCTGGCCCGATCCGGAAAAAAGATCGATAAAAACTTTATCCTGAAGGTTTTCACCGATTATAGAAAACAGAGCCCCCTTCACTTTCTGTGGAGTAATCTCTGCATCTTTAAAACGGCTCATGTTAAAAGGGATAGCACGCCCCTTCATTAAACCGGAAATGATCCGTATAGTCCCTTTCACGAATACGCCTAAACTATTTCAGCGCGTCGTTAAGATCTTTCAAAAAAACATCAAGTGTCAGACCATTGTGGAAAGCAGCTTTTTCTATTGTCTCTTCAACTACGCCCTTACAAGTGATACAATCAAGATTATATTTTTTAAATACTTCGACTACGTTTTTAGACATTCTTAAAGCTTCTGCGACATTTGTATCGGGTTTTATCTCCATTTTATCCATCCATGTATTATAAATTTAAAATTCACCAGAGGGGAATATTTCTGTTTTTGCACCTGACAGCGGCAATTACTTTTTTTGGGGGCACAGCGCTTTGCGCTGTGCCGGGGATGGGGGATTACGGGGGGCGTAGCCCCCGTAATCCCCCATCCCCGCGTATGCGAAGCATACGCGCCCTTGAAAATAAATCGCTACAGCATCTGATAACCGAAAAAACAGAGTCGTCAATAAGCAGAAATAATTCAACAATTTTCTTTAAAAACGACATAATTTACTTGAAATAAATGACTCAGGTTTTACAATTGTCTACAAATTCATCGTATCAAGGAATAGTCAAATGGCAAAATGTGAAATATGCGGAAAAGGTGTTCAGTTCGGTTGTAACGTGAGCCATTCCAATAAAAGAACAAACAAAATGTGGAAACCAAACGTTAAAAAGATCAGACTTCTAATTAACAACAGAACTGTCAGAAAAAATGTTTGTACAAGCTGCATAAGAACAGGCAGTATCGTTAAAGCTGTTTAATTGTAATTTTACTTTAAAATCTGACCATAAAAAGAAGGCGGCAAAAAATATTGCCGCCTTCTTTTTTATATCTTTTTCATGTTTATCTGTTTCCCTATTTATAACGTTTCCTGCTCTTATAATTTTTCAAAAAATCAATAATCAGAATCCCTCCACCCTTTCAGATAATACAAATACAAAAGCGGCTTGTTAAATCTGTTAATTTTAGTATCAACTTTATTCGAATCAGGGGGAAAATACATAGCCCCGCGGAAGGTCTCTCTTGTAAAAAATTTAGAGTCCTCCGTGTCAACCATCTCTTCTAAAAGAAAATTCCGGTCCATGGCAATATTAAAACCCCAGTCACCGAATGTCGGGATAAAGACATGATAAGGCACAACCTCTTCAAAAACTTCACCCAGTGTATTATTAATACACCAGAAAGCTTCCCGTGCAAACAGCGGAGACGTGGACTGAGTAACAAAAACGCCGCTATCCTTTAATGATTTCTTAACGATATGGAAGAAACTGTCAGTGTAGAGTTTTGAAACAATTTCATCATGAGGATCGGGAAAATCAGCAATAATAATATCGTACTTAAGACTGTTTTTTATAAGATAGTCATATGCGTCACCTGTTACCACATAAACACGTTCATTAAGCAATGAATTGTTATTTATAAATTTCATTGTTGAATTATTTTTTGCAAGATCAACGATATAACCGTCAAGCTCAACAAGAGTCACATGTATAACATTTTTAAATTTCAGAAGTTCCCTTACGGCAAGACCGTCCCCTCCCCCTAAAACAAGAACTGAAAGATCCTTGTTTCCGCTGATCATAACCGGAGGATAAACCAGCATTTCGTGATATCTGTATTCGTCTGAAGTGGAGAACTGAAGTGATCCGTCAAGGTACAGCCTGAAGTCATTACCGTTTCTGGTAAGAACTATCTCCTGATATTTAGATCTCTTTGAAAAAACTATATCATCGTAAAACATTTTCTTGTGAAGTATTGAAGTTACCCAGTCGGAATTTAACGCTAAAAAAAGAAGTATAACCAGAGACACCATGGCCCATGTTAAATCTGTTTTTTTTCTTGAATAATCCGCCAGCTTAATAATAACAAATATCGCCACGGCAATATTAATCATACCCACTGTAATTGATGTCAGATATCTGCCCATATAGGGGAACAGAATAAGCGGAAAAAGCAGTGAACCTCCGAGCCCGCCGATATAATCAATGGTAAGCACATTTGAAATTATATCCTTAAGAGCACCGTAACTTTTTAGAATACGCGTAATGAGCGGAATTTCCAGCCCGACAAGTGTACCTATCACAGCAAGAATGAAAATATGAAGCACATAAAATGAAGCAGAAAAAGAAAACATGTAATTAAGAAGAACTACGGAAATCCCTCCGATTAAGCCAAGAGCTATCTCTATCCTCACAAAAGATTCCAGAAGATTCTTCGTTATATACCTTGAGAGATAGGAACCGAGCCCCATGGAACTGAGAAAAACCCCGATTGTTATGGAGTACTGCTGAACCGGATTACCCAATAAATAAGAAGCCAGTGAACCGATAACCAGTTCATAAATTATCCCGCATAGAGATAAAATAAAAACAGAGAATAGAAGCATTCTCTGTTCACTTTTTTTCAGATCAGTTTTCAATTTCTATTTCTGCTGCTCGTATTTCATCTGGCTGCTCTTCATTGCTCCGGCACTGGAGGGAGAAGAAATTACAGAAGCAACAATAATTGATATACCCAGTATAACAGCACCGATTATTATTCCCAGAGATATGTTCTGATCATCCTCGATCTCTTTTTTAATAGAAAACGGAGTGAAAAATGAGATAATCAGAAAACCGAGCCCCATAAGAACTATCCCGATTAACGAATATACAACAGTATCAAATATTCCGTAAAGGATTACCGACCAATCCATAAACTGTACCCCCAGAGTTTTTTAATATATTTTATCATCTGATAAATCACAGTATGATATTACTTCCCGGACCTGAAACTCCCCGAACCGCCGTGATAAGGGAGATAATACCCGCTTCCAGCCCGCAGTGATTTTCTCTCTGCAGCTGCTTTTTTAAAATACTCCTTGCCTGCACCGGGGTAACCCACATACTTCGAAGTCAGCATAAAAGCCCCGGAAACCAGAAGGAGAGTGATTATTATACTTCTTAACATTCAGCCCCCCGTTACTCGGACATTTCAAAGGGGAGCTCATTGTATGATCTTGAGCGTATTTTACTGACTCCCCAGAGAATAAAAAATACAAAGAAAATAACAATATAATATCTATAGCCTTTTGATTGCGAAATAGCGAAAACAACAGAATTTACATCTTTTTTGTTGTTACTGAAAAGTTCCAGATAAACATAATATTTACCTGCATCATCCAGGACAAAATCGGTATCATAACTGAGATCTGATTCGTGCCAGTAACCGTCACTGTCGCGCCCCTCTTCATCCCAGAAATCTCCAATAATGACATATGATTCAAGAGGTTCGGGCAGAGCATCAATGTTTTCAAATATATCCCCTAATAAAGCAGAATCATTAATTTTCCCCTCAGAAAGATCGTTCAGTCTGCTTTCACCAACAAGCATAAATCTGAAAGAGAGCCACTCAAGATTCAGAGGCTCAACCTGCTGATTCACCTGAACCGATACATTATAAAGCTTATCCCCCTCGGGTATGTCAAAAGGTCCGTAAAGAATCTGACTTTCATAGACACTCCCCTCTGCATCATTGACCGGGGAGTTATTCATGAAAATACTTTTACTATTCATAACACCGGGAACAGGCTTATCCCCCAGACAGCTGTAAGCAGAAAGAATCAGACAAAAAAGCATTGCCGCAAGGTATATACGGCTTTCCCACCTGAAGGATTTTCTTTTTTTAAGCGTATTGGCATAAAGATCTTTATATCCTCCGATATTAAAAGCATCAATAATCTCGCCATGTGAGAGTTTTTCACCCTTTGTAATCGAAACCTCATCATCGGTTTTTTCTATTGTATAGTTCAAACCGTCCTTTTTAAAGTCATAACAGAGTGTAGCCTCTCCAATTTCCGGCGTCCATGGGAGTTCACCCTCTGCAAGAACAATCCGCCCGATATAACCTTCAGATTTTTTGATTTTTTTCCCTTCAAATTCTATCGATGAACCGCTGGATTCCATATCAATTGATTCCGGAATATACTCCTCATAAGAATCGATCCTGCCGTCCTCCTCAACAAAATAATGGAAAACGCCATCTTCAGAAACAGCGACCCATTCATCCCATGTGGACTTCTCGTACTCCTCCTCCTCCTGATACCTGAGTCGTCCGATGATTTCGTACTCAATCCCTTTGAGTTTACCCTTAAGACCAAGTTTGAAAACCGTAGAATCTTTATCGTAAGTAAGATCATCGGCAAATACTTCGTAGTACTCCGAAGTATGCTGATCATATTCAGTATTGCACTGTATGCATCTGGCGACAGGAATTGTAACAGTCTCCTCTTCCTCGTCATCATAATGAGAACGCGAACCCTTTACAAGATCACCGCCGCACTTAGCACATTTCAATGCCTTCAGTTCCTTCTTATCATCAGCACCCATAGCATCCTCTGTTTAGAGTCAAAATTAAAACCCTTCCCTATAAGCCCCCTAAATCCTACTTCGACAGGCTCAGCACACCGCCCGGAGGGGGACTTTAAAATCCTACAGCAAAAACAAATTCACCGCACTCTGCTTTTAAGCCCCTCCGGGGGGTTTGGGGGGCTTTTAAGTAACTATGAATTTCTTATCTTCAATATGCTGCACCTGACAATAACAGGTGCAGCATATATTTTTTCATCCTTCTACAACTATATCCCTTTTAAGTAAAGGTCTCCCTGCAAACATTTCAACTTCATTTTCGGTATATTCAACAGAGACTTTTTTACCCTCTGAAACTGCGTCGAGATATACCACTTCAGTTCCGGGTTCTACGTAAAAATAGAGTTCCCCCTCTCCCCCCTCTACAACTGCGTGACCCTTCTCTTTTACCATAACCTTTTTATCGCCCACCATAATATTCTGACCGGCTTTTATGGATGTGATATCGGGTATATCCACAGCTTCATAAAGATCTGTGTAAAGTGTAAATGTCCCTTCATCTTCGGTAAACCATGCGTTTTCACCATCAAGTTCGATAAACCATTCATCATAGTGACCGCCCTGATACTTATATCTCATACGCCCCAGAGCTGCGAAGGGCTTCCCTAAAATGGTTCCCCTCGATCCGACCTGAAACACCGAAGGGAACTCCGCAAGTTTCGGATACTTACCCGCGATATCAAGACCGCTCTCGCTGACTTTGAGATGAGTGCTGCAGTAACCGCAGACAAACACCTTACTGAATCTGTTTTTAATCTCAACTGGAGCTCCGCATGAGGAACAATTCATTGATGACATTTATCTGCTCCTTATCCCTGCTGTGATCCGCATTCAGGACAGAATTTCGCCCCCGGCTGAAGAGCCGCATTACACTTGACGCAATTTGATCCCTGAACATTAGCTCCGCACGAAGGACAGAACTTTACTCCGCCCGGAATCTGAGCTTTACATGCGGGACAAGCTATCTGAGGCACACTCATGGGTCCTCCGCATGACGCGCAGAACTTCGCTCCGCCATGATTCATTGCATTACACTTCGGACATGCAACCTGCATTCCCTGCCCTCCGCCAGGCGCGGTATTACCCATAACAGATCCCATCATGGAACCCATCTGCTGTCCCATCCCTACACCCATTCCGGCTCCCATCATTCCGCCTGCCATACCTTCATTGGAAGCGGCTTTCTCCATTGTATCAAAAGTACGCTTGGTTTTGTAATCGTCACCCATAATATTCATCTCTGCCTTATCAGCGAGAGCTTTCTTCAAGCGTTTTACATTCTCGTCGTCATCGGGAATATTAATAGATTCAACTGCAAATCTGATAAGCTCAACTCCGAAACTTGTAAACTCCTCAGCAAGTTTACCCTTTCCGCCTGAACCGATCTCATCGTAATATGCGGCAAGTTTTAATATTGTGATATTCTGTTTAATCATAAATTCGGCAATAAGATCCTGAACTTTAGGGAGAATAGCCATATCCCTGAAGGCAGTTCCGATCGCTTCAGTTGTGAAAGCCTGCCATGTTCCTGTTGCCATTATTAAAAAAGATTTAACTTCTGTAATTCTTATTGAATACGAACCGAAAGCCCTGATAGGAACAGGGAGATTATATATCGGGTCCATGAGCTGCATAGGCTGCTTGGTTCCCCATTTCATATTAGGAATCTCAGTTTTGTTTACAAAATAAACTGTAGCCGGAAATGGAGTCTTCCCGCCGAATGGAAGATTGATAAGCTTTTCAAGAATCGGAATATTCCCTGTAGTCAGGGTATGTCTGCCGGGACCGAATGAATCGAGTGCCTGACCGTTTTTAAAGAAAACTGCCTCCTGCCCCTCTTTTACAATAAGCTGTGAACCCAGAGCAATAGCACCCTCTTCAAATTTAAATATAACCTCACCCGGTTTATTGTCCCACTGCACGACGTCAAGTAATGCCATTTATATGACCTCCATTATCACATATTTTCTATCATCAAAGTTTTTTTCAAATTCTCTTATTTTAGTTTTAATACTATTAATTTCAGCAGTAAGAGCTTCAGCCTGAAGCGAAGCAAGATTGCTGAATAATTGATTAACTTCATCGAATGCAGTAATCAGTCTCCAGTCGTATTCAAGAAGCCTGTTCTGATCCTCCTCGGTTATCTTTATTTTTGAGAAACCGCCGCTGACACCATAATCAGCAAATTCAACTTTTTTAAGAAGACCCTCAAGAAGATTAGTGAGAGAATCGAACTCCTGCGTTACGGTAAAATCCCCTTTTCTTGCATGATCTCCTGAAAGAACTCCGAGATTCTTTTTAGCAGACAGAATCTTATCCGCTATAAAACCTCTGATAATTTTATCAGCATCGTAATTTTCTGATTTTTCGACATAACCTTTAAAACCGGGAAGACCTGTGGTTATTCTGTCGATTAAATCCCTGTTCCCCTGAATCTTTGATTTCAGATTATTTAAATCGGGTTGCATTTTCCCTGCCTTTTAGTATTATTAAAATACTAATATTTTTATCTTAAAATTATTTTAAGTCAAGATTTTTACAGCCTGCACTATAAGAAAATTTCAGGAAGCAATCAATCTTCCGGGAGCACAGCGTTTCGCGCTGTGCCCGGGAAATCTTTTACTGCCAATTTTTGTCTTGAAGCAAAAAGACAAATGTCAATGCGGCTTTCTATATTCAGCTGCACATCTACAAGATACTGAATTATAATTTTTGTTTCAATAAAAAATATTCAGATAATACAGAATATTAGAAAAAAGTGGTAAAATGCAGCAGTTTCTGCAGATTTCCAACACGGACTCAACCGGAGTCCGGCCTGCAGAACTGACTTGTACCCACTTCTCAGCAGCCCCCAAAATCCCCCGGATGGGGACTTCAAAGACATTTGTTTTAATAAATACCTTAAAATGAATGAATTTTGCGATACTGCTTCAAAGTCCCCCTCCGGGCGGTGTGCTGAGCCTGTCGAAGTAGGATTTTGGGGCTGGGCATTTGGTGCTGCAAAATGATGCATGAATAATTTAGAATCTCTTAACTTAATGAAATTGCCGCTCATTTCGACAAGCTCAATACAAGCAGGGAGCGTACTATAACGCCGGCTGAGCGGAGTCGAAGCCTGAAGTTAATACTATTTCAATCGTAAATGCTATAATAATTAAAAAACTCATGATTCTTCACTGCTTAAGGCATTATGAATACTCATAAGGAGTTCAATGTATATTGAAGCGACTGCACCGGATATTTCACGGAATCTTTCCTGCTCATACTTCTCCAGTGTAAAACCTTCACTCTGTTTCTGCTGTATTGTCTCCGCAATTTCATTATATTTTTTCAGGAGAAGGGACGCTTCTTTATCATTCTCTACTTCCAGATTTACCTCTTCAAATCTGATATGAGCCTCTGTATCCTGAATAAGAATACCAAGTTCATTGGCTTTTAAAAGAATTTCTTCCATTTAACACTCCATATTTAATAATATATACCTTTTTGTTTGACAAGGGAACTATACCTGTTTATAATTTACAATCAGTAATATTCAACAGTATTTATTCCTTAACTTTTATAAAGTAAAAAAAATTCTATTATCCCCGCCTTCAAAAGCAGGGATATATAATTCTCATTTTTTACACTAAAAATTATACTCAGGAATAATTACTGAATATTCAAACAAATTTTAAAAATTGAAGCAAAATTAAGGGTAACTTCTCAAAAACCAGCTATATATGATCCCCGCCGTGCCGCCGGCGCGTTGGGGATCAAATTCAACACCAGTTTTTGAAAAGATGCAGCTAATGAGCCGGATAGATTAAAACAGAAGATTTTAAAAAATATTTTCAATTAAAGGAATTACCTTATGGTAAACCCTGAATGAAAAATGTAATAAAAAAAATCGATAAATGGTTATTAAAAAAGGAGAGTCTGATGTCAGATATTAAAGAAATTGTAGAGGATGAAAATAAAATAGACACAGTAATTGCCGACGATATAGATTTCAGAGGTACTTTAAAATTTAAAAACTCACTTAAAATTAAAGGGAAATTTGAAGGGAAAATTATCTCCGACGGTCAGCTTATAATAGGGCGCGAATCTGTTACAAGTGCTGATATCAATGCATCGCTTGTCTCAATAAGCGGTACAGTAAACGGTAAAATCAAAGCTTCAAAAAAAATTGAGTTGTTTAAAAAAAGCAGAATAAGCGCAGATATGGCAGCTCCGGAGATAGTTATGGAGAGCGGTGCGGTTTTTAACGGCACCTGTATAATGGAAGCTGAATAAAAGTACAAAAAAATGAAAAGAATTCTTATAATATTTATCATTCTTGTATCCATGCCAGCCGTTTTTCTAAGCGCCGAGGGGGATGAAAAAACACCCGGTATGTCCATTGGCATTAATGCCAATTTCGGTTCTTTTGACCTGCATCAGAAAAATATGGACCTTGACGTGAGACCGGGGATTTATACCGGCGGCGGAATTTCAATTGAAAAGCAGATTTATGGCATTTTTAATGCCGGTTCAGGAGTTCAATACAGGTATTTTAATACAGATTTTATCATGAATGATCAAATCCCGGAATTCGAAAGCACATGGACCATGCAGAGCATAAATATCCCCTTTCTGCTTATTCTTTCATTCAGCGGAGGGGAATCTGCTCTGAACCTAATTGGCGGAGTTGTTTATTCACATGTCTTCTATTCAGTTATGAAAACCGATGCAAATGTACCCCTTGCAAAACATAATGATGACGTTCAGAGATTTACAAATTCCAATCAGATAGGCCTGACGGGCGGGATCATTTTTAAAATAAAATCTACAAAATATACCGATTTTCTTTTTGGTGTTATGGGGGAGTACTACCCCACAAACCTGCTAAGTGATTCCGGCGATAAACTGCATATGATCAACTACAGTTTTACAACAGGCTATATGTTCAGGACAAATATTTTCCCCGGATCGAAATAGAATAAAAATTTATTAATTTTTCCGGTGGGTATGAATACTATATCCCATAAAAAAGGTATACCGTAGAGACGTATACCTTTTTTGTAGAGACGTAGCGATGCTACGTATACAGTATACAAGAAAAATGGCATACTGTATACACAACAAAATACAATTACACTTCAGAAATACATGAAACAGGACATACATCCGCACATGCCCCGCAGCTGATGCACTCATCTTCATTGATTTTTCTTTTCCCGTCACTCTGCTCCGAAATACATGAAACGGGACAGACCGGTTCACAGGCACCGCATGCGGTACAATCTTCTGCTTTAATTCTATAAGCCATAAAATCCTCCATTATTTTTTATCATACTGAAACAGCAGATTAAATACTTAGTAAGAACTTAAAAAACGGCGGTAAAACTTCTCTCTGCCGCGCCAAAGGCGAGACAGAAATAGAATGCCACCGGCTTAAAAACAGTTACACCCCCCGCCGGATCTGGCGGCGGGAAATAACTCACAAGTAAGTTTTAATCTTAATAAAATTACGCGACTTAAATATAAGTAACGACAATTAAGCATAATAAAAATAATGATTCATTTCAATAATTCCGGGAATAGTTTTTATATTATTTCCGATTAAAAAATCAGTAATTCCAGCCTAAAATTCCAAATCCTATAATGTTCATTATTACAGGAACAGAATAAATAATTACAAGTGTATAAATCTTATGTTTAAACTGCTTAAGAGATATAACAAGAATTGCCGCACAAAAAAAGTGAAAATATCCGATCAGAAATATCAGCCATACGCCGAAAAAAGATCTTTCCCAGAATGAATATTCCCATACAAGATGTCCCCCCTTATTAAGCAGACATTCAACGAAGACACAGAACAGAGAAAATCCGATAGCCCAGAACCACTTTTCCGGAAGCCCCAATACTTTAATCTCTTTATCTTCAGTCAAAGTATGATAAAAAATAATACCGGCAATAAGAAACATGAACATAATTTCAATATTCCACCCGACCATAGTCCGGAGTGCAGTATCTCCCGGAGCTGTCCACAATGCTGAATGTCCCGATAGAACCATGAACCAGCCGTTCCAGGTTTCATTGAAGAAATCCACACCGAAAATGGCAAGACCGGCAAATACAGCATTCCAGTTCCCTGTCTTTTTTGCATCTTTGATTTCTTTAGTGTAGATATACAAAACGATAGCGAGAAGAGGTATAACATACCACTTGAGTGTTGAAAGATCTCTTAATCCGCTTAATGCTTTGAGAGTTGATTCTGTCATAAAATCCCCCTGAAATGATATTTATAAATTACCCTGCGGCATTGGCACATGAGACTGCTCATAAACTGCAGGTAATTATGGGTTTCCCTGCGCCTACGGCGCGGGGAAACAAATTTCACTACCGGTTTATGAGCAGTTATCACTACATTACCTCACCAGAATACCGCGAAGTATAAGGGTCAGAGCCTCATTAAAAAGAATATCCGGAGAAATAGCCTGCGGGCCGCCATAAGACTGAATAAGATACATAATGTATATGGAATAAATCAGATGGGAAACATAATCGATATTACTGATGGTAAATACGCCTGCGGAGACACCATCTGAAAGTACATTTTTCAGCAGGGTCAGAGCTTCCATATTTATATCATAAAATCTGTCTTCTGAAGATTTTACGGTATAGATATCCGGATCATTTCTTATTATCGATTTCAGGTCTTCATTATTGTTCAGATATTCAACTGCAAGTTCTGCAAGGAGGATAAACTTTTTTTCCGGATCTGTTTCATTTTCAATACCGGCTTTAACAAAATCTTTCCATTTTATCAAACCATAACTGATTGTTCTGCGATACAGATCTTCCTTATTTTTTACATAAAAGTAGATATTCCCTTTAGTAGTACCCAGTTTTAATGCAATATCCTCTACAGTAGTTTTTTTATAACCGTATTTTGCAAAAATCTGCAGAGAAGCATCATAAAGCGACTCAAGTTTTTCGTTTTTATTCATGATTGAACAATTGAATAAAATGTTCAAAAGTTCAATCATTTTATTTACTTTTTTAACAAAAAAAAAGTAACTGCTCAAAACCGGTGGTATTTCATCTCCGCCGCGCCTGTAGCGTAGCGGAGAACAATTTTGCCGCCATTTTTTAAGTAGTTACAAAAAAAGAGGATGCCCGAAGGACATCCTCTCTGATTTTACAAAATAAATTCCGGTATTACAGATTAGCCATAATTCCAGGAACAACTTCGAAAAGATCCGCAACTATTCCATATGTAGCTATGTTGAAAATAGGTGCTTCAGGGTCTTTGTTAACTGCAACGATACATTTTGATCCCTTCATACCGGCAACGTGCTGTACCGCACCTGATATTCCAAGAGCAAGATAAAGGTCCGGAGTTACAGTTTTACCTGACTGTCCAACCTGTCTTGATGCATCTGTCCAGCCTGAATCTATAACAGGACGTGATCCTGCATACTCTGCGCCGAGTTTAGCCGCAAGAGGAAGTACAACATCTTTGTATTTATCAGCATCTTTAAGTCCTCTTCCGCCGGCTACAATAATCTTAGCCTGTGAAATATCAACTCCGCCAGCTGACATAGCGATGATTTCTTTAACTTTTGTTCTGCTTGGTGTGAATGATACAGCAACCGTAGAAACTGCACCAGCTGCTCCCGCTTCTGCAGGATCATATGCGCCTTTTTCAAATGTTACAACAAATTTGTCTGTAGTAACAGATTTAGTCTCCTGGAGTTTACCATTGTAGATGTTTCTTGTAAGAACAAGCTTTCCACCCTCAATAACTGCTTTATTACAGTTAGAAACAATTCCTGCACCAATTGCAAGAGCAGCTTTCGCTGCATAGTCAACACCATCATATGTCTGAGGTATTAAAACACCTTTTACATCTTTTGCTTCAACAACAGCTTTAACAGCCTGAGCATATGCATCTGAAGTATAACCTTCAACTGCTGCATCACAAACTGCAAAAACTTCAGGGATGTATTTTGCTACTTCTTTTGCAAGAGAATCATCTTTTGCAAAAACAGCTGCAACCGGCTCAAGTCCGAGGCCCGGAGCAATTTCTTTTGCAATTCTGCAAAGTTCCATTGTCGCGTCGCTCAACTTGCCGTTTCTATGTTCTGCGATGATAAGTAATTTCGCCATTTTCTGATCCTCCTACCTTATATCACTTTCGCTTCATTTTTGAGCTTATCAACAAGCTTAGCAGCTGCTTCCGCAGGTGCTCCTGCAATAATTTCTGCCATGGTGTCAGATACAGGAACAAACATTTTGATAAACGCAGTTCTTGATGAAGCAGACACGCCGAGATCAGCGCCTGATTTAGCATCAAGCTGTTTCTTTTTGGCTTTCATGATACCTGGAAGGGTGGGATACCTTGGCTCATTGATACCTGACTGAATTGTGAGTACTGCAGGACCGGTAAGATCCATAACTTCGTTAAGTCCGCCTTCGAGCTCTCTGTTAAGAGTAAAAGCTTTTCCGTCAGCTGTGTTGATTTTTACAACGTTTGTGCAATGAGGAACATTCAGCATATCCGCAACCATTACGCCTGTTACAGCAGCCTGAAGATCTTCAGTCTGTACACCGGTCATTACGAGATCAACTCCCCCGATAGTCTCGATTGCTTTCGCAAGTGCGCTTGCGATTACAAAGCTATCACCTTCGTAGATAGCAGGATCGGTGATGTGCATACCCCAGTCAGCTCCCATAGCGAAAGCCTGACGTATGTCTTTAGCAGCTCTGTCAGGACCTGCTGATACGATAACTACTTCTCCGCCATGCTTTTCTTTCAGCTGGAGGGCTGCTTCCACAGCATAGTTATCGAAATCGTTGATTTTAAAAGCGATTTGTGATTCATCGACTTTTTTGTCATCAACGATCTTAAACTTAGATTCCATATCCGGAACCTGTTTCAGACAGACAACTATCTTCATTACGATACTCCCTTAATTGATTTTTTTGTTTATTTGTTAACTAAAGTTAAAGAAAGTCCATTAACATTATTTACTAGTGGTAAAATATATGTCAATATTAATCTGTGTTAATGAATAAAATAAACACAGTAAAGAATTCTGTATAATTAAAATTTGAATGTATTTAAAAAAATATTCTAATAATATGAAATGACGTTTTTCCGGAGAGATTAGAGCTAAAAGAGGCGAAGAGAGAGTTTCATGGTGCCAGACCCCTCTTAATAAAGCCAATAATATCGTTCTGCTTTAATAAAATGTACGGAATCAATAAAAGAAAAACCGGGTTTTTATTTTGATTTTATTATTATATAACAATTTTTGAACTTCAGTGCGGAATAACATGGCAGAGTATCATCTTTATCTGTCAGATAGAGATAAAATGGCTTAAAAAAGATTATTAAAATCTCACTTACAACGCTTAGCGGATGATTTTTTAATAATGTGAAAAAAACAAATAACTGCCGCAGAGAACAGGGCATGCCTCCGCGGCAATATTATAAAATGAATATCAGTATCAGAAACCGCGCCCTTTCAGGTCGGCAACAGTATTTACATAAAACTGAGGTGCATCAAAACCGGGAGTTATACCGAAAAACTGGTTAACCATATTCGCGTGATCGACTCCGCCTGACCACCAGGCTCCTGAGATAACTCCTCTGAAATTACCCCATTTTGCCGATGTAACAGAGACAAGACCGTCATTATCCCCTTCGTAAGCTTTGCAGATAAGCCATGGAATCTGAAGGACAACACTATTTGCGAAATATCGTACTTTAGAAGCATAACTCTGATAGTAGAGACCGCTTACATCGGGACAGCTTTTATTAAACACGTTCTGCATATAAGGTCTTGTAACCTCAATACCGTTAGCCAGCGAATTCGGATTTTTGTCACCAAAAACAAATGTATAAACAAAATCAGAAACGTCTCCCACAAGAGACCAGCCCTGATTCGGTACAATTTTAAATAGAAAATCTGCAACAGAACTCCCTCTGTGAGGACCGGAGAGACTTGTATAAGATGCGACTTTCGGAGCGAGCCGTGCGAATGACCGATAATATTTGCCTTTGATTTTCCTGATACGGCAAGTATCTGAAGAAACTGTCTTTTAAATGAGGCAGCCTTATTAGCTGTGCTGTCCATTCCATTTACAGAGGTTATATATACATCGGCCCCTTCATCTTCAAGGGCATCTTCAATTCCCCACCAGTAATCAACCACATTAAGAATTTTTGCCTGGAAACCCATTCCATGAGCCAGAACTACCGGATATTTTGTGTTACATTTTGATGAACTCCCCGATGCGGATAGTGATGCCGGAACTGCTAATAATGAAATTATAACAAACAGGAATAATTTTTTCTTCATAAGGCCCCCCTGGAAATATCAATTGCATAACAGAATAATACTCCTGTTTTGCGAACAGTGTCAACAAAAAACCGTCCAGAAGGATTTTTTTTTAATTTTCAAATGTTTTTGCAGTTACAAAGTAAGTAGAGACTCTACATGGGCGCTTAAAGTAAGAATGTAAGGTGAGATTTTTTATTTACCGGCTTTATGATTTATAGTATTTTGAAAAACAGGAAGCAGGCTGTATTGTCCTTCCCCTCCCCATCCGCCCGCTGGGCACCTTCCCCTTGAGAAGGGGAAGGCATTTTTATTACAGATATTCTTTTATTGTATCGAGTAATTTTTCTGCGGGTTCAACGGCAGCGGTCTCTTCATCTGTTTTTGCTATACCGATAAGGTGGACCTGAAACGGCGCAATGGATTTCGGCCAGATGATCCCTCTCTCATCGTTGTTCTGCTCGACGGCTGCGGCCATTGTCCGGTTTACACCGATTCCGTAACATCCCATGATCGGAGTGATGGATGCGCCCTTCTCATCGAGTACAGTGAGATTCATTGCCTTTGTATATTTATATCCCAGCTTGAAGATGTGACCGACTTCAATACCTTTCTTCTCGTACATGGGTGATCCGCACTTCGGACATATATCCCCTGCCCTCGCTGAAGTGATGTCGGCCTCTTCTTTGATGTTAAAGTCTCTAACCGGATTTACGCCGGATAGATGATAATCTTTTTTATTTGCACCGGTAATTGCATTAACCATGTTTTTCACAGATATATCAAATACAATTCTTGCATCTTTAATCCCCACAGGCCCCGCGAAACCGAACGGAGCTCCGGTTACCTTCTCTACAACTTCGTCATTTGCAAGATCTAGTTCCAGTGCGCCTATGAAGTTTTTAAGTTTATGCTCATTAACCTCCCTGCTACCCGGTACTACAACCATAAGCGGTTTGCCGTCTGCTACATATATTACACTCTTTAGAAACTTGTCCTCATCACACTTGAAGAATTTAACAAGATCTTCTATTGTTTTAACATCGGGTGTTAAAACCTCTTTAAGCTCTTCCACTGCGGATTCAGATTTAACCTCACCCCTTGTGTATTCAGCCTTTTCACTGTTAGCCCTGTATTCACACTTATCGCAAAGAAGAAGGGTCTCCTCCCCTATTTCAGATGCCACCATAAACTCTTCCGATGCGCTCCCCCCCATATTGCCGGAGTCGGCCTGAACCGGGATTGTGGCAATTCCGCATCTGTCGAAAATTCGGCGGTATGCCATAGACATTGCATTATAGGAAGCATCAAGGCCAGCCTGATCGATGTCGAATGAATATGCGTCTTTCATGATGAACTCTTTGCTTCTGATTACTCCGAATCTTGGACGTATTTCATCTCTGAATTTAGTGTTTATCTGGTAAAGGTTTAACGGCAGATCGCGATATGATGAAATTACAGAACGGACAAGGTTTGTGAATGACTCTTCATGTGTAGGTCCCAGTGAATATTCAAGACCGTTTCTGTCGGTAATACGGATCATCTCGGGACCCATAGTTTCCCATCTCCCGGACTCCTTCCAGTAGTCGGCGTTGGTCATCTCGGGCATAAGACACTCGTGCGCACCGGCGCGATCCATCTCCTCTTTAACTATACCGGTTATCTTTCTGAGCACTCTAAGTCCTATAGGGAGATAGGCGTACATACCGGCAGACTCTTTACGGATAAGCCCGGCGCGCATCATAAGACGATGACTGAGTACAACCGCATCTGAAGGATTTTCTTTTAACGTGGGGAGAATATATTTCGAAACTCTCATTTTATACCTCGTAGTAAAATTTCATCTTTATAAAAATAAACCGGCTGTTTAATCAGGGGGATCCGCACGGAATAACTACAGCGGAAATACAGTAATGGTAAACAGCTCAATTTCAGTTTAATTATAAGTTTTGGATAAGGTCACAGAGGTGTATCTAAATTTCAAGATATTTTCTCAATAGATATAATTCATTTTCGCATGGTCTCACAAGCAGATGATAAAATTGCTCTTTGCAGCACTGATGACGCTATGCAGGTGAATTGCGCTGGTATAGAGATAGTTACCATTTTCAGTCGAGGAGGTATTAAACTCTGTAATTTTATAAATAAAAGACTGCGGATTAAAGGTTAAACACTTTACATTCAGCAACAAATAGTGTGAATATACCTTATATAAAAATCGTTGCAAATGCTGACCGGTATGTTTTATATGAAATCATTATAACCGGATTTATGTTTTTACATAATCAGAGACATTATAGAATTCAAGACATACTGATAATACACATACAACACTATATTTATATCCGGGTAATATGAAAAAATTATTTAAATATAAGAGTACTGCATCAATATTACTGATTATAATTCTGACTCAGGCAATTGCATTTTCATCCCCATACAAATTGTCGCCGGTTATGGATGGTATTCTTATCGGCTCAGGAACAGCTCTTTACGGATTTTCAATCTATTCAGATAAATATGCCGACCCTCTTACTGACAGTCAGATTGCAGAACTTTCAGAAAATGATATCAACATTCTGGATCGTCCGGCAGCACATCACCGGTCAGCTTCATCTGCACAATGGAGCGATGCGGCGGTCACGTCTATAATGATCTCACCGGCAGCATTTCTTGCCGCGGAAAAAACAAGAAACGATTTATTAACAATAGGAGTAATGTATGGTGAATCTATACTTATCACCACAGGCTTGTGCGGATCGATAAAAAATATTGTTCATAGAAAACGTCCCTACACATATAATTCCGATGTTCCCGATGAAGAGAAGAAAAAAAAAGATTCAGTCCGGTCTTTCTATTCAGGCCATACTGCAAATGCATTTAATTCTGCTGTTTTTATCAGCACTGTTTATTCCGAATATTACCCAGAAAATTCATGGCGATTTTGTATATGGGGAGCTTCTCTTTCTGCTGCATCACTTACAGGATATCTCAGATACAGGGCAGGAAAGCACTACCCCACTGATATTATCGCCGGAGCTGTAACCGGTAGTACAACCGGATGGCTGATCCCCGCACTGCACCGACAGGGGAACGAAAACATTTCATTCCAGATAACAGCGGGAGATGAAACAATGATTGCAGTAATTATGACTTTTTAAAACCGGAATTCTGCACCGGCTTGATAAGTCAATTATCCAATAATTCTAAAAACTGCACTGATCAAAATAAAATAAAAAAATTTAAATTTACCGGATTGACATTAATTAAAATTGATGGTAAATTACAATTATTCACAACAACGAGGTTCAATCAATGAAAAGAATTTCCACTTTAGTCCTTATTGTATTATGGACTATAATATCAGCCCCCTCTCTTCAGAGTAAAGAAAAATCCGATGCAGATGAAATATTTAAGGATCTTGCAGACACTCTATCGAAAGTTGAAAAAAGACTCCCTAACAAAACCATAGCAATATACGGATTTGAAGTAATAGGTCGACCTAATGACAGTTATGCAAAATTTGCCACGGAAAAACTGACACACTACATTGTAGCAAACGGCGATCTAATGGTTGTTGAACGTTCCAGAATAGATCAGATTTTAAAAGAGCAGAGCTTATCCATGACCGGAGCTGTTGATGCCGGAACCGCGGCAAAAATAGGAAAGATTTTATCGGTTGATGCAGTCATCATCGGAACTATCCATGCAACAGAACGCGATGTGGAATTTATTGCAAGAGTTATAGGGAGTGAAAAAGGTATAATTCTCGCATCGGCAAATGAAAAGCTGATTACAGATACATATACAGGAGATGATAACGGCAGTATTGACCAGAATGATAATGAAGCTATTGATAACTCAAAGAATTCAATTACTATAATTAAACCATCGAAAACAATATTTACACGATTCGAGCAGGTTACAATTTCATATTCCGGACTTCCCGGAAATCAGAATGACTGGATAACCCTGACCAAAGCATCTGAACCGGATACAACTTACGGTGACTGGTTCTACACCTACGGACAGAGATCCGGGACCTATTCTTTTAAAATTTCAGAACCTGGCGACTACGAAGTAAGAGTATACTACGACTGGCCCAATGGAGGCTATATCGTTCAGAAAAGAATTAAAATTAAAGTTAAATAAAAAGTGTAATCAGCATCCTGCATATAACCGAATAGATAATATATAATAAATTCTATTATCTATTAACGGGACAAAAGGGGTATAATATGCAGCATGCTGATTTCACAATTAATGGACAGATAAAAAGCAGCAATGAGTACAATCAGTGTTCAATACTCTGGCGCAATCTCCCTGCACTATTTAAGACAAGATGGCGCAGTGAAGCTGAAAGACTCTCCATGAGCGGTTATAAACTTTTTATCAATACAAACGTCAACAATCTCATAGCCGGAGATGAAATCAAAATAGCTCCATGGCATTGATCTATTTTGGCAGAATCGATGTTTTACACCAGCTATTTACGTATTAATTCAATCGTAAAGTCTCTTAATGAAAAGAACATTATAAGGAAACCGCTGAAAACTCTCATAATTCTATATATCCTTTGCTGCTTCACCACTGACCTCACTGCTGCCGATACAGTCATCTCGGACCCCGACCACATTTCAACGGGAATTGAGTACAGAGGAACCCCTAATATCCGCCTGGGGGATACTTTCAGCTACGCCGGATTCACATTCGGCGGCATGGCCGATATAAGGAACGAATCACGTTTCAACCAGGGTGTACTTCCGAATCACAACTGGCGGGGATTTGTATTTCTCTATTACGATAAATCTCTGACAGAGAATAAAGATCTCCTTAAAGTTACCGGCGGATTTGAACATGAGAGCGCCCACCCGACAATGGGTCTTAACGACGGAAATGACAAAGCCTACGACAAAGTTTACGACAGCACTTATAGAAATATCAATCTGAATTCACTAATGCTGCGGTTAAGCAGCACTTCAGGTTCGAGGTATGCTCTGACACTTCTCGGGGATATACAATTCTACTTTTCCAGCAGAAATACTCCGGAGCTCCCAATAAACGAACTTACATGGTCAGAGGGTATTTCGGGAGGTTTTGAGTTCAGATATCCTGCCGGCAGCAATTGTGAATTTTTCATTTCGGGATTTGACAGATATATTTTCCAGAGCAGATACAAAACAGAGGGGAACATCTACTACGACACTGATTCCGGGGCTCTGACCCGCATGGAAAATTACCCGGTAATAAACAATACTAATACTGTATCCGCTAAAGCCGGTTTTATTTTCAGCAGTCTTATACAGGATAGACAAGTCTCTCTCTACTGCGGGATTTTATACGGGAACATCTTCGGATTTGTTGACAGCAGGGAGAAGAGAACTGTATATTCAATAGGTATGGAAATTTTTCATTAAAAAATTCTCTGGAAAGATTATATTTTTATGTATTTGATTTATAGTATAGCGGTTAACGAATGAATCACCCTTCGACTCCGCTCAGGGAACGTAATATAATGCTCCCTGAGCGTAATTCAACACTGGCTGAGAGTAATTTAACGCTGGCTGAGCGGAGTCGAAGCCTGAAGTCAGTACTAATTCAATCGTAAATGCTATTGTTCTTACATTGATAAAAAAGGGTCAGAGCCACTTTTATTTATCATAAAACACAGAGGCTCTGACCCCGAAAAAAAGAAATTAGGGTCAGAGCCTTAAAATCGATATATACTAAAGATACATCCAGCTCCGGAGGAATTTTTCATGAAGAAAACTGCTTTTATAATCTTAATACTTTTAATCTCTGTAACCATTCTGAATGCATCGGAGGACTGGCCCATTTATAAGGGGAACATCTATTTTACGGGAAACAACGATGAGATAACAGTAAAAAACAATAATCTGAAGTGGCTTTTCCAGGCTACAGAGGCCGTTCTCAACCCCATTGCTTCTGACGGGATGATCTTCTTCCTGGACCTGTCCAAAAATGTCTACTGTCTTGACGAGGAGAGCGGTAAACTCAGGTGGAAAATAGCTCTGCATGAACTGGCCGGTGAATTCCGCGGATCGACTAAATCTTTCGGAAAGAGCAAATACCCCCTCATAAGAGGGGATAAACTTCTAATTACAGACAACATAGCAATTTATGCACTGAACAAATACACCGGCAAAGTACTCTGGGCAAGAACGGGTATGCGCAGTGACGACCTGAATCTGAAAAATCCTGATAATAAATACACAAAACTTAAAGACAGAACCGATCCGGTTAAAGGTTCGGGAAACTGGACTCCGGAAAAATCAACTTATGCCATGATTGACAGCATCTACTCCGATCCGGTAATTGTTGGAGATACGATCTATTACGGCACCAGAAATGAATTCATATCAAGAGATATAAATAACGGGCACATGCTCTGGAACAATAATGAAATAAAAAGCTGGAGTAAATTCCCGTCATTTTATGATGATCTTCTCTTTACTCAATCGATGGATTACAGGACCAACACATACACCCTCTTCTGCTTAATGGCAAAGACCGGGGAAAAAGTCTGGTCAAGAGATATTAAAAATCCTCACAGAATTTACCCCCCGGTGGTCTATAAACAGAGAGTCTATTTTGTATCAGGTATGGATGTGTACTGTATAGATTTGAAAACCGGAGAGATCATCTGGTCAAAGCAGTACAACAGCCTCATAACTTCAAATCCGGGATTTACAGAGAGATCGATTCTTTTTACCATGGACAACGGAAGTATTGTCATGATAAACCCCGACAACGGAGAGATTCAGAACAGGCTGGAATTCGGAGAGAATAAAGCCCCCTACTTTGTTATCATTCGCGATCAGATTTATGTAGGCACCACTTTCAAGAAGAACATAGGAGGGAGAGAGCTATCCTGGTCGAAACTCGAAGCATTCAATATTCTTGACAAGAGCAGCTCATGGGAATACAGCCCGCAGTTTCCCGGAGCTTCATACCAGCCTGTTGCATCAAATGGAATAATGTTTCTCCCGGCAGGGAACTATCTCTATGCCATTGGAACTGATTACTATCCGAAAATTGTAGATGGCGGGAGCGGATACTACGACCCGTACAACCGGGTGCCCGAGAACGAAGAGATCAAAAAGGCCGATGTTGACAAACTGAAAAAAATAAATGAAGAATCAACCCGGAAAAAAGAGAAGCCCGATGCTCTCCCCATGAAAAAGCTCAATATTACTATTAACAACAGTGACGGTACACCATTAAAAGGGACTGTTGATATAAAAAAATGGGATAAAGGGAAAGTAATATACCACAGCAAAGTGCCGGTAAACAAGCCCGATCAGGAGATCGAAGTTCCCGATATGGATGACGTTGAAATAACAGCCGAAGCCGATGGGCATCTCCCGGGAAAAGAGATAGTTTCAAAAGATGATAAAGACAAAAAAATAACTCTGACAAAAATTGAAAAAGGTAAAGGGATAATTGTAAATAATATCCATTTTGAAACAGGGAAAGCCCACCTCAGAAAGGAATCGCTTAACATTCTGAACGGTATCATAGAACAGATGAACAGAAATAAGGCGATAAAACTTGAAGTCCGCGGACATACCGATTCTACGGGCGGTACAGCATATAACAAAAAGCTTTCAGAACGTAGAGCTGATTCGGTAACAGAATATATGATAAAACAGGGAATAAGCCCGGAAAGACTTCAGGCCGTGGGGATGGGTGAAGAGAAACCAGTTGCTGATAACAAAACGCCGGAAGGGAGACGAAAAAACAGAAGAACAGAATTTTATGTCGTTGATAAGTAAAATTAAAAATTAACTCAATTTTACAGGTTTAAGGGGCGGTAGCCCCTTTATAAGCCCCGCAGCGGTGTACTGAGCTTGTCGAAGCTGGCTCCCTGCGGTCACGGAAGGGAGTTTCCGGGACTGCCATCTATTTCATCAGAGTATCGGAAAGTGAACATAAACTTAAAAGTGACGACACTTTATAAGATGCTTTCGATATTACGAAATCCTTATTTTTCTGTTTCTGGAACTTGTGAAGCTTAAGAAGTACGCTTATGCATGTAGAATCCATATATTCAAGCTCTGAGAGATCAAGATCCACATCTTTCTCTTTACCTTCACATATTGAATCAACAAGTTCAATAAATTTACGTATCCCGGTCGAATCTGCTGATCCCGAGATGGAAATGTTAATTAAATTATCATTTTCAGTGGTTATAATGTTCATTTTAATTCTCGCATAATTTATTTCCAATTAACAATATATATTTAATCAAGTCAAGGTCAAATATAATTATAGACAAAATTTGCAATCGATTTTATAATTATTAAACAATTTTCAGCCAAGGGGTTTTTCATTAATATGGGCAAAGAAGAAGCTATAATTATCAAAAAAAAGCATATTCTCAATTCTTTAAAGATACTGCTTGAAAAATATTCATACAGTTATGTATCCATGCAGGATGTAGCCAATGAAGGTGGAATATCCAAAGGTGGTCTACGCTATTATTTCCCCACAAAGGAATCTTTGTTTCTCGGTTTGCTTGAAGATTTTTTTCAGGATATTGAGGACGATCATATCAGAATGATAAGCATGCAGGACGGCAGCGGTGATAAAGCTGTTCTATCTACACTCTTCAATATAGAAAGCTTTGTACTGAATCAGAAAAATATTAAAATATTCATAAATCTTATACTTTACGGTCTGGAAAACCCGAAAATGATGGAGCCAATAAGCAGTTTCTTCAGAAAACATCTCCAGATGTACAAGAAACTTATAAACCAGGCTAAAACAGACCTCCCTCCAATAGATAAAAAAGAGTTTGATACAGATTTTCTTGCCCGGATAACACAGATTATTTTTCTAAGTGCAGGACTTTTAGAGACAATAGATCCCATCGGCATGGATCCGGCCAAACTTGCAAGGTATGTACTCTCACTTTTTTCCGATGATATAGTAATCTCTGCATAGTTATAATAACCGTATCAGAAAATTCATAATACTCCTTTCAGACTTTGCACTTTAAATAAAAAACCGCCTCTTTTCAGAGGCGGTTTTTTTAAATTTCAAATTTTAAAGACCATATCTGGTTGTTACATTCCCGGACGCCGGGCTGCTGTACCAGTTAATATAATTCTTACCATCGGAGTTACACCATTTAACGAAGTCAGGATAAGCAATACCGATAGATGTTCCTTCATTAGGCCACATCCAATCTGAAGGTAAAATCAGACCCCATACAAATCCATTAATTTCGGCATAGACATCAGTTGTAACCCATTTACGGCCATTCCACTCACGTACAGTGCCTGTTTTTATAAACCCATTACCTGTCCTTACTCCGGTGTAAGTCGTATTCACGGACGCCAGATGGACTTCATTGGGTCCGCTTGTACCGATATTGCCGCCATTGGGAACCATAAATGGATCATATGGCATAGCACCTATCAGGTTTCTATCAACACCGCTTAGAGGGATAGTTTGAGTCTTGACCGCTGAATCATATTTGGAATCCAATATCATTATATATCTTACACCGTTTACATATATACCGAAAGAGTTAGAGTTACCGGACAATGCAGCAAGAGGCTTGGCTGTAAGCTTAATCTCGCGCACTTTATTCTGGCTGTCAATCTTCTCCTCAATTGTCAGACGTACAACAAGATCGTTAAAATCTGCATCATTACCGCTTGTTGTTGATGTATTAAATACGCTGCTGTTATAGCTGTACTGATCTTCAAAAGCAAAGGTATAGCTTCCTGTTATCATTTTAGCGCCATAAGGATCAGCGGGATAATCATCTTCAGTATCAGCCACTCCATCTCCATCTGAATCTGCCGGCGGTATTACAACTGCTTCAGGCGTCATTGCTATTTTTTTGCCGATCTCAATCAGTCTTCCTATTCCATCAATGGGAGATTGAACATTTACATAACCGGCACGTGTAACGGTTATGCTTGTGGTCTGACTTGCAGCTGTGACTGTTGCTGTAAAGATCGATACTCCCTGATCGTCGGTATATCCTTTCCAGCTCTGCTCTGCTGCTGCATTTGTAAGACTGATTGAAGCCTGCTTTACAGGTAAACCTGTAGAACCATCAACAACATTGAGAAATACTTTTATATTGGTTACTGTTGAAAAATCGAAATCCGGACTCGGGTCGGTAATTTCAGCCGTGTAGGAATTAACACTTCCGTTAATCACGGTAATCGTATATGTTATTCCGTTACCCTGAGTATCTGTATACAGAAATGTTATAACAACAGTTCCAGTAATATCTGCATTTGTTACAAAATTTCCTGTGTATGGGTCAATACTGATACTGAGACTGCTGCCGGATAAATTCGCCGCACTCAAGCCTGTTATTGCACCGGATAAAATCCAGCTATTGTTATTATTGTCTGCTATTGTCAGCACATTATTATTCGAATAAGTCATTACACCCTGAGTAAGCTCAAGAAGAACATTACCCGGAAGTATTGATACAACCTGACCATTTATATCTGTTTTTATAACATAGACGCTGCTGCCGGCAGATACTTTTATTTCATAAGGACCGACAGGTGGTTCTACACCATTTGAACCGGCAATCATTATATCACCGTTGCTCTGATTAATCCAGAGTCTTGCCGTATCAATCTGCTGAATTGCTCCGCCGGCTGCAGTCACACTGAGAATCTGCACTCCACCTGCAAGAGCCCAGGCTCCATCACCTGAAGCAGCAGTAAGTGAGAGATTATAACCGGCTGAACTTACCGAACCATTATCGAGGTTAAGTATAAGTGTTGAATTATTTTCAGCAATTCCGGTAATTTTTCCATTATCATCCGTTGTTATAGTAATGACAGACCCGTCGTCAGTTGTAATTTTTATTGTAAATGGTCCTTTTACATCACCTGATGCAACGATGTCACCGGTGACCGGATCAACAGTTACTGTAATCGGACCAGCCGGACCGGTGACTGTTATCTCTACCGCAAACTCGTAACCTGTAAACAGACCATTCTCTGTTACTGTGATGTTATTGCCGTTTAATGTATTTACAAATTTACCGTCATTTAAATCAAGGATCATACTTGAACCGGAGGGATAGCTTATGGAAGTAATGACTTCAGTATCAGGACGGCCATCTCCATCTGAATCTGCTGTCACTTCAATTATAAGTATATATTCCCTTTCTCCGGTATTTATAGTTACAATATATGTACCTTCAACAGTTCCGCCGGCAGGTATAATTTTTATAGTTCCGTCGTCACTTACAGTTACGGCACAGTCTCCTGCTCCGTTAACGGCAGTTACAGATGCATCTGTATTGGATAAGTTGTAGTTTTCAGGAGATACACTCTCGCCATTAATATCAAGATTGCCACCATGGGGATTTATTATAACTATTCCGGAGGTTTCATCCGCAGGATTTCCGTCAATAGGATTAGAACCGGGACCTACTACAACTTCCGGGACTGCTCCCGAGCTGCCGCCGCTGTTTCCGCCGCAGGAAACAAGCAGAAGGGATGCTGCTATGAAAGACAAAAACAGTATCGCCGATGTTTTCTTTAACATATTATTCCTCTTTTTATATAATACCAAGTATGCACAACTTACACAAAGAAGGGAATATGTCAAGAGAAAAAAGCCCAGCAGGGCTATTTTAACCAAAAAAGTATTAAAATCCGGCAATATTAATACTTAAATCTATCTTTTAGTTCAAATAATAATGATAATCTCTCTCCACCAGGCCTGCATAAAAAGAAAAGAGTTTTTTCATCATAAAACAGCCTGCATAATACGGCTGAAGTGGATTAAGAATAAAACCAGGGAGGATAATAAAATCTGCCCGAAGTCCGGGGTTATAAGCCCGGTAAATTAAGAGCTGCTGCAGATACAATTACAAAAACCTTTTAAAATAATATCTGCAGCAGCTCAATAAAATAATATGATCAAATCATATATCTGTTATCTAAACACATCGCACGGAACCGTTAAAATTTTTTAAGCAGGTTCTCTATCAGTACCTGCTGGTCCTTCAGATAATTTTTAAATTCATTAATTGTACAATGGTGAATTTCAATGGGAATTTCTGCTGCGGCCTTCTCCAGCATCTCTAAAAGCAATGTCCGTTCTTCATTAGTAATTTCTAATTTCATATTCTCCTCCTGATATGTTTATACATATACTATATATAATATTCAGTATCTTCAGGTTAGTCAAAAAAAACAGTAGATATTCCTGAATATATTTTTTAGTGCAAAAACAAAAATTAAAAATCCCCATGACATTCGACCGCCGGGTCAATAGAGCTTTCTTCACTTTATAAAAACCGGGAGCAAATTATTTTCAGTGACGCGTATGCTCTGCATACGCTGGAATTATTCCGCCAACTGAAAATAAAGGAATAAATACTGAAAAAACTATTGATTATTATCAGGGAGTGTTTATGATAATTCTATCAATAAAAAACAGAGGATTCTCTTGAGCCAATATTTATACACCGTAATAGACTGTACTCTGTTACTTATAGCACTGATTAATCCTATAAGTAAAATTTTCCTCATAACAACCCTTAAAGAGAGTACAGACGAATCGGGACTCAACAATATTATTATCAGGTCTTCGATAATAGCACTTATTATTCTTCTGATTTTTACTTTTGCAGGGAACTTTCTTCTTGTAAATTTTTTCAATATTCAGATATATTCATTAAAAATTGCCGGCGGTATAGTACTGGTTTTCAGAGGATTTGAAGCTCTTAACAAAGGCGTATTTTTTGAATTAAGCCATAATCAGAAACTTGAAGATTTATCAATTGTACCTCTTGCCTCCCCTATGATTGCCGGACCTGCCACTATCACTGCGGCAGTATCCTTTCCGGCCAAATATGGCTTAACTGTTACCGCGCTGTCCATACTTGCTGCAGTTGCTGTTAATTTATTTATTATGCTTATCTCTCCGCGGATAGCAGGTGCACTTTCAAAACATAATATCATGGGTGCACTTATCCGTATAACCGGTCTGATAGTAGCAACAATAGGAGTGCAGATGATTCTTGATGGTTTAGGCGAATATATCAGCCGGATAATGCAGATATAAGAATAATCAGAGATAAAAAATTATACCTGCGCTGAAGGAGAAAAAATCGATATTCCCGGCCGGTTCATAAATCAGATAATAATTTGATGAAAGCTCCAGTGCAATATTCCGGGTAATAAAAACATCCCCTTTTATAAATAAAGCAGCACAGGGTTCAAAAGCGCTATCCCTTCCGTCATCTTTATCTACAGTAATAAAAGCGGTACCGGCTCTAAAACCGGGGATAATTCCTATGCGCGAGAAATTAAAAGTATAAGATGATGTGGCCATCACAGGGACGATGGAGAGATAATCAGCTATTTCATTGGTATAAAAATGACTGTACCCTACGAGAACACCTGTACTTAAATCCGTTAAAAAAAAATTTCTTAAACCGAATTCTGTGTCAATTATTAAACCGCCCCGGGAAAACTCAGCTTTTCTCAGCGGAGGGATATAGCCGGAATGTACCGAAAGATAAAAATGATTATCATCGTCATCTTTTTTATTTTCAGCGAAAGATGAAAAAATTTTATCCTCTACTCCCCTTCTTATATTTTCTGATTCTGCATAAATCATATTTTCATCTTCATAATCCTCATCAAAAGAGTAAACGATAGATCCGCTTTTTACATCTACAAGATTTATATAAACATAATA
>PGXT01000052.1:29007-32894 GCA_002839285.1 Spirochaetae bacterium HGW-Spirochaetae-5
GCATACTCTTTTGAATCGATGTTTTTACCGGTAAGGCGGTTCTCTCTCTTTAATATATCAAGGCGGTTTCTTTCGAGAATCCGGAATTTACCGGAATTATAAAATGAAAATTCAATTTTATTTCTGATTATCATCCCGGCGTCCCGGTTTACATTGCTGAGATTCAGATCAAGAACTGCAATTGAAGGTTTTGTCCCGGCAGCAGAGGCAGAGTGAAGATATAGAAATATAAATACAATAGCGGAAGCGGCTTTCATTGGCGTCATTTTAATTTTCCGGCGAGTTTCAATGCCATTTTCCGGGATTCTCTATACAGATTCTCCTCACTGTTTACTTCTTTCATTTCCATATGAATAATAACACTTGTGGATTTATCAATTATTCTTGAGGTTAAAATATAACCCTCGGGAAGTTTTTCAACAGACCCGGTTATGATGTATTTTTTATCAGCTGAATCTCCATATGACACTTTACTCTCACCGATCTCGTTTCTAAGTGTATCGGCGAATACCGATGTTGCTCTGTCCCTGAGATAACCGGTACCTTCGGTTCCGCTGAATTTTACAACAGCGGCACTTTTACCGCCGGAGAACTTCCGGTGTACTTCGGTCGCTCTCTCCTCATAAACCGGACTTTTTTCAATTATCCTTTTTTTATCAACAACCATAGATACAGCTTTGACAGCACCGGCTGATACGGTAACCGCCACAGCTGCAGCGGTAAGACCGGATATAACCGCAGCCTGAAGAAATGACACAGTTATACCGAGTTTGCGAAGCAGCATGTATATTATTAAAGCACCCCACACTGCAGCACCATAATTCTTTTTCTCTTTTAATAATCGTGTAAGATTTTTTCTTTTAGAGGATGAAATATAATCCCTGTACTGAACCGGAACAGGCTCGGTAAACCGGAATTTTACGAGAAGTTTTTCAACTGAGGTTTCATCATTTATCATAAAAGATCCTCTAGGTTTGTTATCCCTTTTTTTCGAAGCAGTGTTAAAATATTTTTATTTATTACACTATATCTATATTTAACCTGGTCCCGGCTTAATCCCAGCTCTTTTGCCGCTGCTTCCATTGTATATCTCTGTATAGCTATGAGATCAAAAATCAGCCTGTTCTGATTATTCCCGAAAGTTGAATCATCCTCAAGAATATCGCTGATGATAAGCCTCTGCTCCTTCATCCCGTTTATGAATGTAAGACTTACATCTGTGAAAACATCATCTATATCCAAAACATCATCCCGTTTCTTTTTATAAAACTCAAATAAAACCATCCTCATAGTACCGAGAAGCCATCTCCTGGGACTGTCAACCTCATCCATCTTGTTAAAAAACCGGATAAAGATCTCCTGAGTTATATCCTCGGCATCATCAATGCTGTTGATCCGCATGCAGACCGATCCGAAAATCAGAGAATAATAATCGTTATAAATCTCTATAAATTTCGAATTCCTTTTGTTTAAGTTAAACATTTAAAGTTTACAACTTCCTTAGTGTAGTGTGTTATTACGTAAATTATGGGGATTTTTTCCGCACATTCTCTTTTTATATCCGGTATTTAATCCACTCTTTTTTTTATATACATAATCTTAATTTCCACGGATTCAGGTTGAGGGGCAAAACGGGTCTGCCCCGGGTTAAATCTAGCGGTTTTATCAAGCGGGTCTCAAGCGGGTCTGGCCCCGGGACATAATCTCGCGGGAGAAGACACTGTATATTATACTGAATAGCGGGTTGGAATGATACTTTTAATTATTATTTAGTGCCAGACCCTTATATGGGTCTGGCACTAAATAACGAGAATCCGTATCATTATCATATTGACAAAAACTCTGCTCAGAACAGATTTAATCTATGGAACCATGCGCAATAATTGATCCGCGATTATCTGAAAAAATCGTTAAAAATCTTCATTCTGCAGGTTTTAGAACAATTCCGGCCCCTCTTACCGATCTGGTCGATCTGCCATTGTCTGGTCATCCCGATATTCAGATGTTTATGCACAGGAAGAATCTTTTTGTTCACCCGGAGATTGATCTGTCATTCTTAAAAGCAGTTGAGAGATATGTTGATATTATACAGGGACAGACCCGGCTGAATAATATTTATCCTGAAGATATTCCTTATAATATTGCGTGTACTGGAAGATTCGCATTTCACAGGACACAATCCACAGAACAGAAAATTCTCGAGTATTTCAAACAGAATGATATTGAAATTGTTGAAACAAAACAGGGATACACAAAATGCTCAACAATGATTGTTGATGATCACAGCATTATTACGTCAGACAGATCAATACATACCGCTTCAAAGAGAGCCGGACTCGATGCTCTGCTGATCAGTCCCGGATATATAGATCTTCCCGGATATTCCTACGGATTTATTGGTGGCGCTTCAGGTAAATTCATGAACACAATATACCTGACCGGTTCTATCGACAACCATCCCGATTGCGGTAAAATAATAGAGTTCATCGAATCAAAAGGGCTGCAGATTAGTATCCTTTCGGATCAGAAAATAATCGATGGAGGATCTATTTTTTTTATCGGGTGAGAGGGTCAGAGCCTGGTGAGAGAGTCTAATTAGATGAGTGCGAATTTTTCATCTCTTCGGCAATATTTCTATTTTTACAGCCGAAACTTTCTATAGACAGTAGACCAAGACCATACTCCCTGCCGCGTCCTACTCCGCAAATAAGAGCTTTTCTGAACTTTTTCTCATCTGTTATCTTCATTGAACCTTCAAATATTACAGAGAGATACTTTGCTTTCTTTTCAGCACAGGTAACATATCCGTCATCTGTATATTTTGAATCTACCAGCTCAAATCCGTTTACATACCCCTCTGACTCGAGCCACTTTCTCCAGCTCTCTTCCGTTTCAAGATCTGTGTGTTTAAAAAATATCTTAACAGATGGATTTGCCTTGAGTAAAAATTTATAAACCATCCCGTTTCTCACGGGGATGTCGTATTCGAATGTTTCAATTTTTGCTATATATCCCGCGGGAATCTTTTTATCTGCAAAATCAGGTTTTTTTTCAGAGATTAGAACCACAGGCTGTATATATCCGGTCTGGTCTAAGGGAACATTGTCTATGCGGTATAGAGGCTCCCCTCCCCCTGAAATTTTTTTCAGAGTTTCATGAAAGAAATTAAGACTGCTGAGATCGTGAAGTACCGCCGGTATTTTTACATCAACGTAGACTTTTGAGATATACATCTGATCACCTGTTCCTGCGATTATATCAAACCTGTTTTTAAAAAAAAGATACTGGATATTTGAAATTTTTTTTATTTAATATCCGTAAATAAAACCTGAATTCAAGATTTAACTATGTTTGCGAATTCCACATACTCGACATGATTCAATTAGAGTTTCAATGATGTATGTATTTTGGCAAATACCATAATGATGCAAGAAAAAAATTATGTTTTATTTTTATTCTTTGGTGTATCCGGACTTTTTGTTCAAAATCACACAATCAGGCTCTGTCCCTTTTTATGAATTTTCTCTTCAAAAATAAAGGGCCAATCTTTTTAAATATGCCTCTTCGTACCATAAAAATTTCTTAACACAATCTTCAAAGGTATTTCCGAGTTTAATAAAATAAGGGTGTAGTGTTATTTCAACCTGTGCTTTAAAATTTTTATCAAGATAACAGTTTATAAAGCCCACATAGTTTTCCCGGGGCTCCCGGGATAATCTTTTTCTTACCGGATTAAATCCGATATACCATAGCAGCCATAGAAGATAATCTTCCGGATTATCGGAGTGTTCAATTATGGCGGAGCCGAACCTCTCGTTCCAGAACGAACCCGTTCCGCCCACAGACCGGTTATACTTCTCTGCAATTCTGGATTTAATATACTGCAT
>PGXT01000052.1:32916-47225 GCA_002839285.1 Spirochaetae bacterium HGW-Spirochaetae-5
AAGTTCAAATTCATATTTTTTCTGGCACTTGACTATTGCTTCGATGAAATACTTTTTTACATGACTGCTGTGAAACAGATTTTTTCTTCCATGACACCTTGTATAGCAGTGATATGTAACTCCCTGGATTATTTCTCTCGCTGCTCTGGGCATTATAATTTCCTTATGATTATTGTTTATTATTAATACGTTTGAGAATGAGATTTTTTTGAAATTTTTTTTATTTTTTTTGATTTCATATCATTTTATATCATTTCAGGGACAGACCCGAGAAACTGTGAGATTTTGGTGACAGACCCGAATACCGGTGTTCATTGAAAAAGTGGTCTGACACCATACTGTTCAGAAAAGTGCCAGACCCTTATAATTTTTATCTTTACCGGTACGACAAGATTGAACCGCGTTCAAAAAAATGAACATTATTACAAAAAATGTATTTGACTAAAAGTATGTTTAAGAGAAATTTTAATGACAAAGAGAATATAGTATTTATTCCTTAAATAAGTTCTTTAAAGTAAGAAAGTCTCTATTATCTCCAAAACCGGTAGCGGCGGGGGTATATGATTTTTCTTTTTTACTCTTAAAATTATATTTTGGAATTATTACTGAATAAAATGTTAAATAATCCGGAGGAAATTATGGTACAGCCGCTTTATGAATCAAAAAGAGACTGGCAGAAAGATTTCGATGAATACCTGAAAGAGAACAAAACTCTTGCATATATGATGCTAAAACGTGCAGAGAAATTTAAAGACAGCGATGCTCTGACCCAGAAAAACAAGAAGGGTGAATGGGAATCGGTTAAATGGAGCGAACTTGGCGATAAAACAAAAGCTATTGCAAAAGCTCTCATTGACATGAATCTTCAGCCCGGAGAGATGTGCGCAATATTTTCACAGAACAGAGCTGAGTGGGCAATTTCAGACCTTGGAATTCTTGCAACCCGAGCAGTGTCTGTTCCGATTTACGCGACAAATTCAAAGGATGAAGCAGAATATATTGTAGCAGATGCTGATGTGAAGATAATTTTTACCGGAGATCAGGATCAGTACAACAAAGCGAAGGAGATTATAAAAGACTGCAAATCTCTTAAACTTATTGTTGCGTTTGACAGTGATACAAGGATCGAAGGGACTGACAGTATCCACTTTGATGAACTTATTACAAAAGGTAAAACTCTCACTAATGATGCAGAGCTTGATAAAAGACTGCAGGATGTAAATCCCGATGATATACTTACACTTATTTACACTTCCGGTACAACTGGTAAACCGAAGGGTGCGGTTCACACTCACAGAAGTTTTATGAACGGAATTTTCCCTTCATACATGAGATTCCCCGAAGCTAGTACAGATGTAGTTTCACTTGCCATACTCCCGCTCAGTCACGTTTTTGAGAGGATGTGGTCTTACGGATGTATGACTTCAGGAGTTAAAATTGCATACTGTCCGGACCCGAAACAGTTCATAGATGTTATGGCTCACATAAAACCGCATTTTATGACAAGTGTTCCCCGCATCTGGGAGAAAGTTTACGGGACTATTCATGAAGGGTTGAAAACAGCTTCTCCGTTAAAAAAGAAACTCTTTGCATGGGCTACAAAAGTAGGAATTGAAGAGTACAGAAAGAAGATTGCAACAGGTAAGGGACAGAGCGGTTTTAAATACAAACTTGCCGATAAAATTATATTCAGCAAAGTACGCGCAAAATTAGGGACAGAGCGTTGTATGGTTTACCATATCGGAGGAGCTGCTTTTGCTCCGGACATCAATGAGTTTTTCCAGGCATTCGGTATAAACATAATCCAGGGATTCGGACTTACAGAGTTTTTCCCGGTGTGTGTAGGTTATAGAGACACAGGAAAACCTGCATACTGCGGACCGATGATTCAGATGGTTCAGGCAAGGCTGTCCGACGAGGGTGAGATCCAGCTCAAGGGGGGAATGTGCATGAGCGGCTACTACAAAAAGCCTGAAGAGACAAAGGCATGTTTTACCGAGGACGGCTGGTTTAAAACTCAGGATGTGGGCGAGATAATAACAGAAGAGAAACACGGAGACATGCTCTCTTATATAAAGATTACCGATAGAATCAAAGACCTGATAATTACTGCAGGAGGAAAAAATATATCTCCTCAACAGATTGAAGTTCTTCTTGGTGACGAACTATTCGTGGAACAGTTTGTAACTATAGGCGAAGGAAGAAAGTTTATATCTGCTCTGATTGTTCCGAACTTTATTATTCTTGATGACTACTGCAAAAAGAACGGAATAACTTACAACTCAAAAGAAGAGCTTGTTAAAAATCCGCAGATTATAAAGCTTTACGAAGAGATCGTTGCAAGAAGAACCGAATCTCTCGGGCGTGTCGAGCAGATCAAAAAGTTTACTCTTCTTACAAGCGAACTGACTCAGGAGGGGGGAGAGCTCACTCCTACAATGAAACTTAAACGAAAAGCTATCGGCCAGAAATACGCACTTCAGATCGACAGCATGTACGAAGAATAGAACCCGCCTCACCCGGCCGTACCTTGCGGTCGGCCACCCTCTCCAGAGCATTGCTCTGGAGAGGGTATTTTATACTGTGTATTAATGATGGATATGAAAATTATCTCTGCATCGCGAAGAACTGATATTCCTGCATTTTACGGAGACTGGTTTATGAACCGGATTGCCGAAGGATCTGCCGGATATACAAACCCCTTCAATAATAAAAAATATATTGTATCATTAAAAAAAGAGGATACCGCCGCGATTGTTCTATGGTCGAAGAACTTCTCTCCATTTACAGGTAATGCGATTGTACTGAGGGACAGAGGGTACTCTCTATTTTTTAATTATACAATTACAGGTCTCCCGAAGATATTCGAGCCCGATACACCGCGCGAAGAAGATACAATCGAATCGATGAAGCTGCTGAGCCGAGAATTCTCTCCGGAGCATATAAACTGGAGATACGATCCGGTTCTTCTGTCGGATATTACAGGATCTGATTACCACCTGAATAAATTTGAAACTCTCTGCAGATCGCTCTCGGGCTATGTGAAACGATGCTATATAAGCTTCCCTACTCCATACGGAAAAGTTGAAAGGAGTTTTAAAAAGTTCACAAGCAAGACAGGAATTAAAATCATCTCTGAAGATATCAAAACACGGGTTAATCTTGCACTAAAGCTTTCGGAGATCGGCAGGAGGTATGGGATCCGGATATTCTCATGCTGCGGAGATTATCTTACCGGCGATAAAATTTCGAAAGGGAGCTGTATCGATGGGACTATTCTGTCAGCAATAAGCGGGAAAGATCTGTCTCACCTGAAACTCCGCCCCACAAGAAAAGAGTGCGGCTGCACAGATTCCACAGATGTTGGAATATACGACAGCTGTCCCCATGGATGTGTTTACTGTTACGCAAACAGTAATACAGAGAAAGCTTCCTCCTTTTATAGGCGGTACATCTCGGATTCGGGATTTAAAAATTCGGCATTTCTCGGTGAATCGGAAGAAGTGTCAGATTTATGGATCGAAGAGATTAAAGATAACCTGAATCAATCACGTAATGATGATCCGGTTCAGCATCTTCTTTTTTAAAAGTTTCCGATGTCAAAGTTTCAATTGAGCCTATAGCTGTTAACGAATGAATTACCCTTCGACTCCGCTCAGGGACAATGTCATTAAGTTAACCCTTCCCCATCTCATCATGGGGAAGGTGCCCAACGGGCGGATGGGGAGCAAAGTAAAGTCATTTGATGTTTTTTGAATAAGTTACGCATATAATACTTACTCCCCCTCTGTCGCTGAAGCGACATCTCCCCCATAAAAAATGGGGGAGAAAAAGAAATAGAAAAATATTTCATACAAATCGCGTAACTTTATGACATTGCCGCTCAGGGAGCATAATTTAACGATGGCTGAGCGGAGTCGAAGCCTGAAGTCAGTACTATTTCAATCGTAAAATGCTATAATTTCCGGATTCATATCAACAAGGGTCTGGCACTTTTTCATCTTGACATCCCAAAACCGTCTTTGTATACAAATACTCATACTAAGGATATAAAAATGAATATTAAAAAACAGATAATTATAATAGCATTAATTGCAGCTGTAATACTCCCCTCTGCAGACTCCTTTAGTGAGATAACCCGTCAGAAGCGGCAGGAGATTGCCGACAAACTTTATGACATTGAAATGTCCGGAGGGGATCACCTGGGCTACTCCACGGAGATGCTCCAGCATCTGGAAAAATCGGCAAATATCCGTCCTTCAAAATATAAAAGCAACTCATTCGATGACATTGACAGACTGAACGAAAGAGGGAGAGATGTCGATTTATACTCTCTGCTTTCCGGGGGACTTGCCATTCGCGAATCGCTTCAGCTTGAAAGCATAAGACCATCCGATGAGGGGATGAGAGAACTGAACCCGTCGGACCTGAAGCTCATTGTTATAAAATCGCACCCCTTTGAAAAGATGCTTCAGAATAGAAAATACACAATTTACCCCCTTGATAAATATACCCCGGAGGAGTTTTACTATATTCACTTCAACAGCGCTGCCAGGGCATTCGAATCTTTTAATTTAATAACTGAAACAGGGGGAGCTCTTCACTCCAGATTCTCTCCGTCATCGGTTGATTTTATGATAAAGGAAAAACTGCTGACTCAGCTCGCTCTCAGAGAAGGTTCTGAATTTGAAGAATTATATTCGAAGGGGATTTCTGAAATTGTTATAACAGGCTCTGACCCCTTTGTTATGACAGGGAGCGATGTTACTCTTATCATACGCCCGGCTCAGATTCAGGGGCAGACCCCGATGTTAAATCCGGCAATTGCATCGATGAGGAGATATTTCAGGGATAAATACTCTGCGAAGGAGAAGGATATTGTAATCGCAGAATACAAAGGGACTCATTTATACACGGAAAACCGGCAGGTCTGGTCGATTTTTCTCACTCTTTCAGATGGTACTGTGATTATATCAAATTCCCTTAAGGCTGCAGAAAAGGTCGTTGATACATTTTCCGGAAAGTCGGCTTCACTTTCCACTGCACCGGATTACAGATATATGCGTTCGATATACCCTGCAGGTAAAGAAAATGAGGATGGATTTATCTACCTCTCCGACAGCTTCATCCGCCATCTTATATCCCCTCAGTTAAGAATAAAAGAAGCAAGAAGAATGTATGAAGGGATGAGGATATCAGTTCTTGAAAGATATATGATATTCCATTATCACCTCACGGGGGGACACCCTCTATCGATTGAAGAGGTAATGGATTCGGCCGGAGGGCCATCTCTCACTGATCCGCGGAAAAAAGAGCTGGATTCTCTTACGAAAAGCCAATTCTACAGCCGGTCTTTAAAACTTGAGCCCGATGACCTCTCCAGCTGGAGCTCTTTCAGCAAGGCTTTGACCCTGAACTCATCAGGAGCTGCAAAGACTAAGAATAAAAAGAAAAAAAAATCAAAGGTTCAGAGCCCGGACGATTTTATTTATGATCTGAAACTATTTTACAAAAAAATCACCGGGAATCAGGCATATACCCCGGCTGAGGTGCTTGGTGTTATTGAATCTGTAAGTAAACCCGGGGGACTGGACTCTAAGAGATTCGAAGGTCTTTCGATAATGCCGGGATCGTTTTCGGCTAAAAGCGATTTCTACGGCCGGACCGGCTTTATGACGCCTTTGATCGAAATCGAAACCGGAAATATTTCAAAACGTGAAGCGGAAGAGTACAAAAAATTCGCCGCATCTTATAACAGCTTCTGGAAAGATTATTTTGACCCTATCGGGATAAGAATTAAAACTGAACCGGGACTGACAATTGAAACATGTATACTCCCGCTTATAAATAATTCGATATACAATCTCCTTTCGAGTATTGCCGGCGGAACACCTCTTGAGCTGCATCCGGACAGTAAAATCACCGGTGACACTCTAAGCATTGCTTTTAAAGTTAATCCCATGATGATCAGCAGCATTATGACTCTGGCAGGCATGGATGACAACTCTTCTTCAAAAGCGGTGTCAAAGCCCGAAGATATTTTTACCGGGGAGGTTCAATTCCATATGGCAGACGCTCTCCCTCTTGCGGATTTTGATACGGCTATACTTTCGGAATTTTTTACCGACAGCGTTGTCCGCTCATCGGAGGTTATTACGGGATTTCTGGCATGGTCGTTTTTTCATCCGGTGAGAATTTCTCTCCCGGTGAAGAGACTGAAAGAGGGTCTGGTTTTTATTAATTCTGCAATCAGCAGTATTATTGAAAAGAGCAGTATGAATAATTATCTGCAGAGTGAGAGCTATCTCTTCAGCTATAATAAAACCGATATTCGTGTTGTGAAACTTACTTTTTTCGGTTCACTCATTGCAAGATTTTATATTGCCGGGAAAGACAATGTAATCCATATAACTTCAACTGAAAAATACATAAGGGAGATGCTGGATATTAAGCCGTCCCCGGTGGTAAATTCAGTCAGGGGGAACGCATCACTTGTGTACCGTCCGTCAGAGATGATTCTCGAGCGTGATGTCTACAACGCGGCTATGATTGAAAACGGGCTGCAGAAGAGTAAAAGAAATATCGGCACCATTAAGCTTCTTAATTCACTTTTCCCAGATGCCGCCGGCAGAGACATTCCGGGCCTTACTTTTAAAAATTTCGGATTTAAACCGGTCTGTCCCCTTGGAGGCGAGTATATTTTCGACAAAAATACAGGTGAGGTTGCAAATACAGTTTACGGAAGCAGCAGGTACCCTGTTTTAAAGATAGATGAAAACAACAAAGGGGTTATTCCGTTATATCTTAAAAAATTCTATAAAACAAAAGATCTGCGTGTCGAGCTGGAGTTTACACCGGAAGGAATTATGACAAAGATTCAGAGCAGATGAAAATAAAACCCTCTTTATTAAAGAGGGTGGCCGCCAGGCCGGGAGATTTGAAAGATTTCACAACAGATAAAGTAACCTTAAAACATTAAAAAAATTTCTACTTCCCAGCTCCCCGGCATGTATTCCGTACATGTTCTATTGCCGACTTCCCGGCAACAGCACCCTCGCCTACTGCAACACTGATCTGCAAAAAACCGCCGGTGCAGTCACCCGCTGCAAATATTCCCGGCGCATTTGTATTCATATCTCTGTCTACCTGGATAAAATTCCCTTCGGTAATAACTCCAAGACTTCTGGCAAAATCAACAGAGGATGCATCACCAAGCGCGATAAAAATGCCCGCTGCATCGATCTCGGAACCATCGGTAAATGTAATTTTTTCGAGATTCATATCCCCATGAAGAGAGGCAATCCCTTTTCCGATGATCTTAATATTTTTTTCCTCAAGCTGCTTCATGAACTCATCAGTTATTGTACTCTCCTTTCCCAGTGTGCAGATCGATACATCCGGTGTATAATTAACAAGCTCCAGTGCCTGATTAGCGGCATAGAGCCCCTCTCCGGCTACAATGACCCTCTTCCCTTTAAAAAAGAAACCGTCACAGCTTACGCAGTATGAAATACCCTTACCGTCATACTTTTCAAATCCGGGGATGGGTGGCTTTTTACGGGAGACTCCTGTGGCTAGAATAACAGCACAGGTACGGTACTCATCGTTCTCGGTTTTAACAATATATCTCCCCGTGTCGTCAAAATGAATTCCGATAACGCGATCGCAGCTGATTGATGCACCGAAACGTTCTGCCTGTTTCATCCCCCTTTCAATAAGATCTTTTCCTGATAAGGTTTCCGGGAAACCGAAATAATTATCGATATCGTAATCACCGGCTATTTTCGGTTCACAGCCTAATATTAACGTATTTATACCGGCGCGTGATGTATATATTCCTGCCGATAATCCCGCCGGGCCCTGACCTATTATTATTACTTCAGATTCTTTCATTATAGTCCTCCATATGACAAGATGCAATGTTACTGCCCGAAAACCCGTGGTATTTTATCTACTACTCGCTTCGGGCGCGGAGTAGAGCAGTTTCACCACAAGTTTATGAATAGATACCGTACTATCTGTGTATTTAAAATTTATTTTGTTTATTTTTTAGTCAGTATTTATAATTTAACTTTTCTAAAGTAAAAAAGTTCTATTATCTCCGCCACCGTAATTCAGTTCCGGTTTATTGAATTCACCGGAACTGCAAAGAGTCAACTTTTTAATTGACTTTCTTTTGATTATAAGTATCTATTTCTTAACTTATTGTACCTGAAAAATGCTCACATAATACTCCGTTATCAAATATATATATTATAAGGATTAGAATATAATATGAATTTTAGCTGGAAAAGCAGAATTTCTGTAATAATGATATTAAATGCAATAACGGCAGTACTTTTTTTTTCTTCCTGCGGGGAGAAAGAGAAACCTTCTGTGGATCCCGTAATTGATAAATGGAGTATGATCTTCAACCCATCTGTACTTACCAGAAACGAAATAATTACTGAACTTACATGGTTCCGAGATGCATCTGTAAATCTCCGCGGTGAAACAGTCCTCTCAGCTGCAGAGGATATAGAGACACACTACTGGGAGAGCCGCGTTCTAGCCATTGCATTTTTTGAACTGACCGGTATTAAGGTTATACACGATATTATCCCCGAAGGGCTCCTTGTAGACAGATTAAGAGCACAGATAGAGAATAAAAAATATTATTACGATATTTATGTAAACGACTCCGACCTTATCGGATGGCATTTAAGAACCGGAGCAATACTTAATCTCTCTGACTACATGGCGAACGAAGGAAAAAAATTTACAAACCCCGGCCTGGATTTAGATGACTTTTTGAATATTGAATTCGGCCGTGATTATGACGGGAACATTCTCCAGCTTCCCGATCAGCAGTTTGTAAACCTCTACTGGTTCCGATATGACTGGTTCTCCAGAGAAGACCTCAAAGAGAAATTTAAAAATAAATACGGTTATGATCTTGGCGTCCCGGTAAACTGGGCTGCATATGAGGACATAGCCGAATTTTTCACAACAACCCCCGTTGACGGAAAAAAAGTCTACGGTCATCTCGATTACGGAAAACCCTCAGCTGCACTGGGATGGCGGTTCACCGATGCATGGCTCTCCATTGCCGGAGTTGGCGACACGGGACTCCCCAACGGTATACCCGTGGATGAATGGGGTATACGTGTTGAGAATAGAATCCCCGTTGGTTCATCCATATCAAGAGGGGGTGAAGTTAACGGCCCTGCCGGAGTTTATGCACTTGAAAAATATCTGGAATGGCTGAAAAAGTACGCCCCCGGTGAAGCACGGGGATGGGAATGGGCCGACTCGGGACCGGTAAGTTCAAGAGGAGATATAGCCCAGCAGATATTCCAGTATATAACCTGGCTGTCAGATCCCAGGTACCATACTGCCGGGAGCCCCGTATGCGACAGATTCGGCAAACCGCTCTGGCGGGTCGCTCCGACTCCTCACGGAAGATACTGGGACAAGGGGATGAAGATCGGTTATCAGGATCAGGGTTCATGGACCATCCCGGTTTCGACAGGAGGTAATAAAAGAGCCGCATCCTGGCTATGGGCGCAATTCTGTGTATCGAAGAGTGTTACACTCAAGAAGTTTCTAATTGGAGGAACACCTGTCAGAAGATCCACAATATTCTCGGATTACCTTACAGAACATATAGATGATTACGGCGGAATAATCGAATTCTACCGTTCTTCCGATGAAAAAAAATGGACAGGGAGCGGCAGAAACGTCCCCTACTACCCCGGGATGTCGCAGCTCTGGTGGAAGAATATTGCAAAAGCAATCACCGGGGAATATACAGCTCAGCAGGCAATGGATAGTCTTGCCGAACAGCAGGACAATATGATGGCGGATCTTAAAGTAAAATCGTACCGTCCTGAACTGAATAAAAAAATGAACAGAGAGTACTGGCTGAACCGCCCGGGTAAACTCCCGTCGGAATCACCGAAAGAATACAGACCACGTCCCCGCCCTGTAACAGTTCAATACGAAGTACTGCTGAAACAGTGGGAGACTAAAGAAGTCAGATGATAATGAATATTGTTCGAGTTTTTCGACCGGTTGATTTTTTATTAAATACTTTTTAAACTCACCCCCGGCTATTGCCGCGCCCCTCTCTTTGATGAAAAATAGAGGGGCTTCGTAAATAAAAATATTCCCTGAAAAACACAATAAATTTCCAGTCTTAAACTCCCCTCTCTTTCTTTTCAAAGAGAGGGGCCGGGGGTGAGTTCGGAAAGTTTACGGCTATGTATATCATTATTAAATTAATTATTTCACGTTCACAGTACTATGCGCAATTCAACTTATCCTTGTCATCTCCACCTGCTGAAGAGTTTACCGGATATTTAAGATAAGGAATAATATCGTCATTCTTAAATCCTCCGGTTCCGTCGTATTCGATTGTTACTATAGGTATTCCGGTTACAGATTCTATATTGTGCGACATGGCCTCGGTTACAAGAGAAGGACAGCAGAATGCCGGATTGGTCTGGACAAATAGTTTCAGATCGGGATGATGCGTCATTAATGAATATATTTTCAGCGCATTCTCCATGGACTCGCCGCTGTGATCAATGGTCATATTAAATTTCTCCAAAACCTCTTTAACCGGGGGGAGCGCCACATGGGGCCCCCCTTTTAACACACGGTTAAAATAAGGGTAATACCTGTTTTCAAATATAACTATGGCCTGTTTCATAATCTGAGATGTAAGGGCGCCGATATAGTTCCCCTCTTTAAACCACTTTTTAATATAAGGTTCGGCAATAATCTTAACCAGTTCACTGTATGGAGTTGTGATGACTTCGCCTCCGTTCTTTTCTATGACAGAAATTATATCCTGATTCAGCACTTCATTATCCCGGGCATAAAGATCGCCGAATATTGCAACCTTTGGACGATCGGTCCTGACAACTTCAATCTTTTCGAATAGACCGATTACATGGTCAAGGGCCTTCTCCTTGGACGTTCCTGTTTTAAAAGCTTCAGTTATAACAGGAACCGACTTTTCCAGAACCCTGTCGGTGGTTCCGGGAATTACCTCGTAGGGCCTGATATGACACCCGATACGCCGGATCATCCCTGCGAACATGCATGCGATATACATGTTAAACGCCGCAGTATATGAGATATCGGTAAGAGTAATAGAGCCGGCGTAAACCTCGGCTTTTTCTAAACCTCCCCCCATGGACTCAAGAACCGTTTTGCTGTAGTAAGGGAACATACCCAGATTGCACGAAAGTTTTGAATCGATATTCCAAAGTACCGTTTCCGCAGGATCGAGATCATATTTTTTCACATACTCGGCAAAATTCTGAATCATAATATTAAGGGGAATACACTGACCGGTATTGTGACTCAGACTGCGCTGTATAGATTCATGGGTCTCTTCAACAAGCCGGGCATCAAGACCTTCATGCTGAAGCAGAGCCGCCATAAATTCTCCCAGTATACCATCCCACCTGGGAATGAGCAGAGTTTTGTTAAGCAGAGCACTTTTCCTGAGAATAACCGATGGATTAACTGCAGAATAATCCGCAGGAGTGTAAACAGACCCGCCGGTGAAGTGGTTCCGGAAAGAGCGGAGCCCCGCCTCTATCCGTGTTTCGTAACCTACATTTGAATCGTGCTCATCGAGCTGAAGTATAAGATAGGGCTTATTGTGAGAATCCATTATCTTTTTAAAATACTCCACGGTGTAAGCATCCGGTGTGCATTTGAATGATGTTACAAGTACCGGATAAAGCCCCTCTGTCTTTGCTGCGATTTCGGCGCTTTCCAGTATCGAAGCGGCATAATTCCAGTGGAGAGATTTAAGCAGAGATTCACAGCCCCCTGAGTTTGCGGCATCGGCTGTGAGCATATCCTGAAAGAAGACTTTTGCCCCGAGTTTACCGATAAATTCCGGTATCCCCTTATTCATTGAAGGGGACAATACTGTATAAGGGCGGCCGAGAAGAACTACATTAACATCATTGTCAACTCTCTGTTTTTTATAAAGATCAGTCATCCTGATCTTTGTCCTGCTGAATTTTTTAAGAGCAGCGTCATATGCCGATGAGACCTGCATAAAATTAATATCAGCGCCGGGTATGCTCTTGAGCATTTTAAAAAGCTGAAGCTTAAGATTTATACTCCCCGCCAGTGAACGCAATACAGGTGCAAGAATTTTATCTTTATGCGGTATGGACTCGCATGAATTAATCACAGGTGAAAGATACTGGGTGTAGTAGCAATAATTTCTTCTTATGCCGCTGCTCCGCGATTTCTGCTCCAGAAACACAGGAAGAAAAATATAGTCGGCTTTACCAGTAAGATATAAAACATGACCATGCACCTCGGACATGGGTGCACAGAATTCCGAACCGGAAATCCGTTTACCCTCCTTGATGCCGTCTTTATAGTTTTCCGTAGTAACAGTTCTGATTCCAAGGAGATTAAAAAACTCACTCCAGAGATTGATCTCTTCAAATAGATGAAGAGCCGCAGGGATACCCATTGTAAATTCATGTCTGTACTCTTTAAGAGGTTTGACAGCTAGAATACTTTTTCTCTCCTTAAGGAGGTCAAAACCTGAACTGTTCTGATTTACATACTTTCTGGTTTCATAATCCCGTCCGCAGAGAAAACCGAATGCCACGGATTCTCCGTTCACTTCGGCAATCCTTATTTTACAGCTGTTATTGCAGAGCCCGCATACTTCGCTTTTAACTGGAATATTCTGCCTGTATATATCTATTCCCCGGAAAGCCGAACCGCTGAACTTCTGATCAATAAGTGTAAGGGCTGAACCGAGCGCCCCGGTAAGATGACAGAACTTCGATACCATTATAGGTTTACCAAGACGCTGTTCAAAGGCCGCCACAAGGGCTATATTTTTCGCAGTTGCCCCCTGAAAGAATATCTTATCACCGATATTCTTCTCAATTGCAACCTTTGTAAGATAGTTGTCTCTTACTGAGTGAAGAACAGAGGCAAGAACTTCATCCGTTGTATAATTTTCGCTGAGATAGTGATTCAGATCTCTCTCCATGAAGACAGTACATCTGTCGCTTGAGAGCGGAGCCGGAAGCCCGGCGGCTCTACCTGCATACTCCGATAAAGGACATGAGAGCTTCCCCGCCTGCTCCTCAATAAAACTCCCGGTACCCGCCGCGCAGACATTATTCATAATTGAAAAAGTAACCATGCCGTTCTTCAGAGTTGTAAACTTCGCGTCCTGGCCTCCGATTTCAATTATAGTATCAACTTCCGGATCGAGCATGTATGCCGCTCTGGCATGAGCTGTTATCTCATCAATAGCATAATCTGCGCCGATAATCTTACCAATAAATTTTCTGCCGGAGCCTGTTGTACCCACCCCGGCGAATTCAAAATTACAGGATATATCATCCACAGCTTCAAATATTGACTGCACCGCTTCAACGGGGCGCCCTGCTGTCCTTGTGTATAAGCCGGCAACGACTTCGCCGTCTGAATCGACTATGGCGGCCTTTGTACTTGTTGAACCGATATCTATACCAAGATATACCTGAATGGAACGGTTAACTGAAAGATCCCTGTATATATCAACTTCAACCGGAGTGGCCATTGGAAAGAGTTTTGAAATATATTCATATGAGTCGAGACTTTTAAAATCGGGATAATCCGACAGCTTAAGTTCAAGCGGTTCGTAGTGGTACTTTTTCTCTTTTCTATGATTCTTAAAAATTTCATTAAATGAAACTACATTTAAAGGTTCACTCTTAACTGTACCCTCATCAGCACCTTCCAGATATAGAAGCGCACACCCCAGGGCACCGAAGATATGCGAGTTTTCATCTACAGTAATATCCTGCCCGATTATTGAAGAGAGATGTTTCACAACTCTTCTGTTTTTTGAAACTCCCCCTGCCATAACAACCGGCGCCGTGGTATCTTCATGCCCGAAGAGAGTATCGGCAACACTCTTCGCAAGTCCATGACATAAACCGTCGCAGATCTCAGCCAGAGAGTACCCCTCCTGCTGTGCGTGAATAAGGTCTGTCTTGGCAAAGACGGCACACCTGGATGCGATCTTCGGGATACTCCCTGTGTTACTGCCGGCAATTTCGCTGAAAGTCTGAATGTCCTTCAGGTTGAGTCTCTTCGCCTGCTGCTCAAGGAAACTCCCTGTCCCTGCCGCGCATGAGGTATTGGACTTATAGTTTCTGTAGTTCCCCTTTTCATCAAACATCGCAAGGCCGAACTTTTCTCCGCCGATTATAAGAATTGCCCCGGGCCTGCCGTGAACATGTTTTGCCGCAGAGATAAATGAAATTCTCGAATCGAATCTC
>PGXT01000053.1:0-1143 GCA_002839285.1 Spirochaetae bacterium HGW-Spirochaetae-5
TTCGAGCCCTTTTTTACCACGAAAGTAACCGGCGTGGGACTCGGTCTTGCTAATGTTAAAAAAATAATTAAGGATCATAGAGGAAAAATTACGGCGCAGAATAATGAAGAGGGGGGAGCAGAATTTACAATTAAACTCCCGATACCATCTTCTGAACAAAAAATTATTGAAACTGATGTTTTTACTCAATAATATTTGATTATCACTTTCAAAGAATATAATATAGTTTTATAAGTAATAATTCTCTATTTTCCCCGCCGCCAAAGGCCGGGTAAGGAGTTGTTTTCAAGTATGCGTATGCTTCGCATACGCTGAGATGGGGGATCGCAGCGGCGTTGCCCCCGTGATCCCCCATCTCAGGCACGGCGCAAAGCGCTGTGCCTGTAGTAAAATGATGTAAATTATTAAAAGTAAAAAACCGATCTGTACGGAATATGCAGATTTATAAATAAAAAATTCAGGTGAAAATTATGCCAAAATTACTGATTGTTGAAGATGAAGAGAATCTGAGAGACCTCTACGAAGAGGACCTCATTGACGCCGGATATGAAGTAGAAAAAGCCTCAAACGGAAAAGAGGCCATGGAGCTTGTTAAAAGCGGGAAATTTGATCTGATAATAATGGATATAAGAATGCCCGAAATGGACGGGATTGAGACACTGGGTAAAGTAATTACACTGGAGAAAAAAATCCCTGTAATTATATACACAGCATACTCAAACTATAAAAGCAACTTCATGACATGGACAGCAGATGCATATTTAACAAAATCTTCAAATCTTGATGAACTTAAAAACAAGATCAGTGAACTTCTCTCCTAGAGACACTCTTTTGAAGATAAAAAGTACATCTGGAAGTATCAGATTCCCATACCGTTACAGATTCAACAAATAGTTCAGGATTAATCTCGGTAATCTCCTTCTGTGCTTCCAGAGCAATGTACTCCGCTATATTCTCTGAACTGGGATTTATAACATTAAATGGTTCAATTTCATTGATATTTTTATGATCAAGATAATTGGTTATCTTCTTTAATATGTCTTTAAGGTCATGAAAATCTATAAGAAGACCTATCTCGTTGAGCTTCTCCCCCTGCACATTAAGAACAACTCTCCAGTTGTGCCCGTGAATATTCTCGCACTT
>PGXT01000053.1:1222-18840 GCA_002839285.1 Spirochaetae bacterium HGW-Spirochaetae-5
TTGTTACAATCTACTAGATAAAGGCTCCGAGTGATTTTGATATTTTATCGATCTCTTTTTTTGTAAGAGTGGGATATAACGGAATTGAATGAAGCTTCTTTGAAAGCCTGTCGGCATTGGGATAATCGAAGCCTTTAAGCCCCGCAATAACATGGAGAGGTGACGGAAGAACCCGTGAAGCTTCAACTCCGCACTTCTTCCAGTACTTGTCTACCCTGTCAGCCGGAGCATCAAAAATAACCGGGAAGCTCTGATAACTGAATGAATCATTATACGGAAAAAGAGGTTTGTGAGAGGTAATCCTTATTGCCTCATAATATTTTTTTGCTATTTCACGTCTTCTTTTCAGAAAATCTTTAAGCTTCATAACCTGCGTAATCCCCATGGCACCCTGCAGATCTGTCATGGTAAGATCAAAATTTACTGCTTCGTCGTTGTATCCGCGAAGATCTCTCATCACAGAAAAAAACCGTGAGTTATTAGTAAGAACCATTCCGCCGTTACTCGTAGTAATAATCATGGAGGGAGCAAATGATGCAACAGCGAATGTTCCCCAGGAACCGGCCGGTTTTTCACTGAACTCGGTACCTGCTGAATGTGAAATCTCTGCAATCAGAGGGATATTTAACTCTTTAAGCTCCTCTCCGTCAAAATGAAAACCGAAGGTATCCCCGGCTATTACAGCCTTGGTTTTTTCAGTGATTTTCTCTTTAATCTGCGCGGTAGAGGGGAAAATTGAATTCTCATCCGAGTCTACTATTACCGGAACTCCCCCTGTAAGCTTTAAAGCACTAAGCGCCGCATTATTGAAAAATGACGGGATTATGATCTCATCCTCTCCCCCGATCTCAAGCGCCTTAAAGATAAGAAGATATGCCGATACCAGGGAATTTACAGCCAGAGGGTATTTGAATCCTGATAATTCCGAAACAGCCGCTTCGAAATTTTTAACGGCGCCGCCGGTGTTAAGCTCATCCTGCATAAGGCAGTCGAGAACACCCTCGAGCTCTTTTCTTGTAATTGTAGGCTTACTGGACAATATTTTCATTTATTTCTTCTCTATTATGATTAATTTACCCTTCGGCTTCGCTCAGGGACCATATATTTCTGCTTACTTAAACTTTTATAAGATACTTTTTCCGATTATTCAAAGCAACAGCAGCTTCATTTTACGCTGGCTGAGCGAAGCCGAAGCCCGGAAAGTATAACTTTTCTTTAATTTTCCGCTCAAATTATCTCTTTCTCTGATAATACCATACATTAAAGAGGTCAAGGATTTTTGCGACATAAAATTAAATTATGATTAAGGATAGATAATCCGATTCCGATAAGATAAACAGGTGTTTATATATTCGGAGGTACCAACATGAACAAATTGATGAAAAGCATATCAATATCCCTGGCCGGTGCAATAGTTATGATGCTATTTATTGGATGCACTCCCGGGAAGGCCCAGACCAGAGGCAATGACTATAAAGGGAGCTTCCAGAGTGAAGAATTTGAAGCATTTGACAATGATAACAGTGCAAATGATGACGTTATCCCTGCAACGAATAAGACTAAATCAGCCGACTCAGGGAATAAATATGCTGATAATAGTAAAAACTATAATAATCCCCGTGTAAAATCGGAATCGGGGTACAACGAAGTTAAAGGAAAATATTCAGAGTCAGATAATTACAGTGATGAAGCTGAAAATCGAACAAACAGCAGAAACAGAGAGTACGAGGACGAAACTGACAGCGATTCAGAAGTTTCTGAAAAATTCGACCAGAAAGGATTAGCTTCATGGTACGGAAGAGAGTTTCACGGGAAGACAACTGCTTCCGGCGAAAAATTCGACATGAATGATATGACTGCTGCTCATAAAACTCTCCCTTTCGGAACAATTGTAGAGGTGAAAAATCTTGATAACGGCAGAGCTGTCAGACTGAAAATAAACGACAGAGGCCCCTACAGAGGGAACAGAATAATAGATCTTTCATTCGGCGGTGCTAAAGAGATAGGTATGATTAAAACCGGCGAAGCAAATGTTGGTATCAAAGTATTGAGAATGGGGAACAGCGGGGCAATCTCAGCAGCGAAACCCTCCAGAAAATATGTGGAACCGGTATCTGATGATGAAGAGTATGTAAATGTCAGAAGTGAAAGAGAGTCTGAATATAGTTCGGGATTAAAACTTCAGGCGGGCGCATTCTATACAAGAAAAAATGCCGAAAACCTTAAATCAAAGATTGAAAACATAACCGACCGTCCCGTAAAGATTGTTCAGGACAATGAGTTTTTTAAAGTCCGTGTTGAAGGATTAAAAGACAGAAGAGATGTAAATAAAGTTAAAAGCATTTTAAGTGATGAGAGTATTTCATCTTTTGTAGTTGAATAGAACTCCAGCTTATAGACAAAACATATACAATATAGAACAGGGGGTTTAAACCCCCTGTTCTGTTTTTAATCTACTTTATATTTTCCCGCAGTTTAATCAGAAACTTCTCCATCTCTTCATAATCCCTTGCTTTGATTATATGAGTCAGATATGACAGCTGTGAGTTTATGCTTTCAATCTGTTTAAGAGTATATGGATTAAAAAGAATTTCAGATACAAGATAATCATCTTCAGAAAGAAGTCCCTTTGCTATCTCCATATGCTTTTTAAAAGTAGTACCCGGTGCATCAATTTTTTTCATACACGCGGCAAATACAAGTGATGAAGCAAATGGTGTAGAGAGAGAGTAAGCAGTGATCTCGTCATGTTCTTTAAATGAGTATTCGTAAATATTGAGTCTGAGATTTTTGAAAAGATTGAGAAAGAATTCCCTCCCCTCTTCATCGGACTCGGTTATTACAATGGCGCTTTCATTACTGAGATTTCTTACATTTCCGAAAGTCGGCCCGAACATCGGATGAGTGGAGACGAATCTTCTTCCGGTCTGCTTATAATAATCGACAAGTCCATTTTTAACTGAAGTGATATCTGAAAGAATACAGTTCTCCGGAATAAGCGGGAGCAGCATATCAAAGACCTCTTCCGTTTTATGAAGACTTACGCAGTTTATAACCATATCCGGTTTGAAGTCCTTCACTTCATCGAGTGACATATATCTATGAACATTGATAAAGTATTTCAATTTCCTGGGATCAGTATCAAATACTGCCACTTCATTATCATGACAGAGCTCCTCAGTGAGCCAGCTCCCCATATGCCCGGCTCCTATAATAAAAATCTTCATTCTTCCTCTCCTTTAATAGTCTCATCATCAATAAATTTTTCAACATAACATCCCAGAAGCTTAAGATCAATTGTCGCGATAGTCGCTTTTTCAAGAGCCTCTATTATAACCGGATCTTTATCTGAACCGTCAAAATCGAGAAAAAATGAATACTTGCCCGGCTCTGTAGGTATAGATTCAATTCTCGTAAGATTTATCCCGGCGCTTGCAAATATTTCAAGAACACCGAAGAGAGTTCCCGATTTATGTGCAGTTGTAAATGTAATAGAACATTTGGTCCCGTGACTTTCACTCTTCTCTTTTGCAAGGATCAGAAATCTTGTCCTGTTCACATCGGAATCCTGAATGTTATCTTTAAGTATCTCAAGACTGTAGAGTTCAGCTGCAAGTCTTCCTGCTATACACGCTGCCGCTCTCGGCTTTGTTTCCGTCAGCATCCGCGCCGCACCCGCTGTGTCGTAAAAGGGAACAGGTGTGAGATTGTTTCTAGAGAGGAACCGTCTGCACTGCGACAATGCCTGAGAGTGTGAATATACTTCACGAATCTCTCTGTGATCTGTACCGGGGAGCATGAGAAGATTATGGTGTATGGGCATATCCACCGCACCGACAATAAAAAGCTCAGTGTTTATCAGAAGTTCATTTACAGGTCCCACAATTCCGCCCAGAGTGTTTTCAACAGGGACAACACCGTAATCGAACATCCCGGAGTTTACACCTTCGAACACACCGTTAAAAGTTGTACAGGGGATGGTAAGAAGATCCTTACTCCATCTTCTTGCCGCATCTTCGCTATAGGCTCCATGTTCACCCTGAAATCCTATTACCTGACAATCTTTCGCCTGAAGCTCCTTGCTCCATGATATAATCAGTTTATAAATCGATTCTGTCAGATTCTGATCCAGAAGTGAATTCGGTGTATGCTTGAGTTTCTCCATTATATCCTTTTCGCGCTGGGGATCCTCAATTGAATTTTTAAATTTCTTCGCCAGAAGGGCCTGTTCCATTCTGTCATTAAGAAGCTTCAGTATTTTAGAATCGATCTGGTCTATGGCCGTTCTTATCTCTTCAAGTTTCATCATATATACTCCATTTAAAATTTTTTCATTCTCCGCCGCCCATCAAAGCGGGATAAGTATTCCGGAGTCTTACCGGAATACATGCCGGTCAGATCATCTGCTGACCGGATAAACACACAGCTTTAAAAAAGCCGCGTTAAAACCTGATACATTACAAAGAATAAGACCTGTTTATTAATAAAAGATCCGCAGCTGCGATTGCGGCACAGGCCTCAAATACCACCGGCGCCCGAAGGGCGATGCATGCGTCGTGTCTCCCGTCTATTATAAGGCTTCCGGTTTGACCCGTTTCGAGATTAACCGTCTGCTGTTCCATTTTTATACTGGGAGTAGGTTTAACCGCTACTCTGAATACAACTTCATTGCCATTTGTTATCCCGCCGTTAATCCCCCCTGCATTATTTGTAGCAGTTTTCCCATCTGCAGAGATGATTGAATCATTATGTTCACTGCCTCGCATTCCGGCAGCAGCAAAACCTGAACCAAACTCTATCCCTTTAACCGCAGGGACAGAGAATACTATATGGCTGATGCACGACTCAAATGAATTAAAAAATGGCTCACCTAATCCTGCAGGGACATTTGACATTTTTACTTCAATTACACCTCCGGCCGAATCACCTGCGGCTATTACCTCTTCCAGTATTCCGGAGTAATCGGCTTTACCTGCAATAGTCACAATTCGTGACTGAATATTAATGCCCTTCAGAACTTTTTTTGCAAGCGCCCCTGCGGCGACAAGGGGGAGAGTAATTCTTCCGGAGAAATGGCCCCCTCCCCGCGGATCATTAAATCCCTTATATTTCTGCATCCCTGTTAAATCCGCGTGCCCGGGTCTTGGCATAGTCCGTAGCTTGTCATAATCCGAAGAAATTGTATTACTGTTTCTGAAGATTATTGTAAGAGGAGCGCCGGTTGTCTTCCCGTTATATGTGCCGCTTAGTATTTCAGGAATATCGCTCTCCTTCCTTGGAGTGGTTCCGGCTGCACCGGGCATCCTTTTCAGTATATCACTCTCCATGTCCGGTTCGGCAAAATCTACACCGGGAGGGCATCCGTCTATTGTTATGCCGATGGCTGCACCATGTGATTCGCCGAATATTGAAACTCTGAAAATATTTCCGAAGCTGTTCATTTTATCTCCGCTCCAAGTTTTATCATATCATCATAAAACTCATTGTACGATTTATTTATACACTCGGCATGATCAATCTCAACTGCATCTGAACTCCCCATAGCTGCAATTGCACATGCCATCGCCATGCGGTGGTCACCATGTGAATCCGTCAGCCCCCCGGTCAGAGATGAGCCTCTTATTATCATACAGTCTTTGTCAATTTTAACAGTGCCGCCAATTTTTTTAAACTCAGAGATTATTGCGGCACCCCTGTCACTCTCCTTATGCTTAAGCCGACCCGCTCCCCATATGACAGTTTCACCCTTGCAGTAAAAAGCAAGAGCTGCAAGAGGCGGGAACAGATCGGGGCACTCCGTTGCATCGAACTCAAATCCGCGCAGACTACCCGATTTCACATGGATGACATTTTTTTCGACTGTTACTCCGGCACCGCATTTTCTCAATGCGGTAATTACGGCCCTGTCCGGCTGACATGATTCGGAATTTAACCCGGTTACACTTACACTGCCGGCAATCGCTCCTGCACAGAGAAGAAATGCAGCGCCGCTCCAGTCACCTTCAACGGCAATATCAGTAGATGTATACTTCTGTCTTCCCGGAATTTTAAACTCATTGTATCCATGATTATCAACCCTGATTCCGAATTTCTTCAGCACATCAATGGTAATATCAATATATTCTCTGCTCTTTAAATTATCAACTTTTATAACACTATCCTTTTCAGCAAGAGGGAGAGCCATAAGAAGTCCAGTAAGAAACTGTGAGCTCATACTTCCGTCAATCGCTGCCGTACCACCTTTGAGTATAGATGACACTTCAATCGGGAGCAGAGTATTATTTGATTTAACGGAAACACCAAGCTGACCCAGAGCTCCTTCAATTCCGGAAACCGGTCGCGATGTAAGAGAACCTTCTCCGGTAAGAACCATTCGCTTTCCGGTAAGCGCAGCGATAGGAGTAAACATTCTTATGCACAATCCCGATTCTCCGCAGTTAAGAGTATCTGTTACAGGATTAATCCCTCCGCGGATTATAACGCTGTCAGACTTTTTCTCAACTGCCGCCCCAAGCCCTTCAGCTACTCTCATAGCTGCAAGGGAATCGTCACAAAAAGATGGATTAGTAATCCTGCTCTCCCCTTCTGCCAGTAGTGATGCCGCTATAGCGCGCTGCATAACACTCTTTGATGAAGGAGCGGCAATTGTGCCGCTGATTTCAGAAGGATAAACGTATTTCTTCATTTATAAGTTCCGCCGTTTTTTCTGGTGTTTTTTCTGTTAATACAATAGATTCACATGATAAAGCATAATACTTCTTTCTGGAATTAAAAAGATCCACTGCTTCCGTTGGATTCTTCATCGCATTGATGATAGGTCTTGTTCCATCTGTTACTCTCTCAATCATGGAATCCATTCCGCAGTAGAGCCATATGCATTCAGTTTCATTTCTTAAAAATTCTCTATTGGCTTCCTTCAAAACAATTCCGCCGCCGCAGGAGAGAATTATATTTTTTTTATCTTTAAACGAATGAAGCATATCCGATTCTATTTCGCGGAATCTCTCTTCACCCATTGTACTGAAAATTTCATTTATCGTTTTAGACATATTTCTTTCAATCTGTTCATCAATATCTACGAACTCCATACCGCTGAGCCTCGCAAGCTCTTTACCAACAGATGTCTTCCCCGATCCCATAAATCCTATCAGAGAAATAATATCTCTCATCTTACGCGGTACTGCTATTCCTTCGTATGCACTCTTCACATCCGGAGTGAAATCCAGAAAATGACCGCATGCATGAATCGCCTGATAAATAAGCCACTCTTCTCCCGATATAAAATCAAGGCCATGTCGCTCTGCAGCATTTCTATAATGCGACTTCTTATATGATGCATCCATCAGAACAGAGCCGCTCTTCATAGATGAAACATCAAGGGGGTCGGCCTCATATGGAAGAGTTGAAATAAAAATATCCGCATCTGATATATATTTATTAAAATTAGATAAAAGATCATAGCTGCATTGAAACTTATCAGCAATATTTTTTGCTTCATTGATTGTAATGTTTAATACTGTAACACTGCATCCTGACCCTGACAGACCGGAAGCTGCAGATACGCCGGCCCCGCCGGCACCGGCAATCACTGCTTTTTTCCCGTTCAGAGATCCAAGCCTGTTCTCAAGCGGAGATGTAACTCCATAATGGTCCGTGTTATACCCTGTGAGTTTACCAGATCTGTTTACCACGGTGTTAACGCTTCTTATCTTATCGGCATCTTCAGATACTGCATCAAGATGTGAAATGATACTGTTTTTAAAAGGAGCGGTTACATTCATTCCGGCAAAGTCCAGTTCTCTGCATATACGCACGGCCTCATCGGCCCATTGAACCGCGATTCTCACGTATGATGCATCGAGGCCCCTCTCTCTGAAAATTGACCTGAATATATTCGGACTCTTGCTGTGAAAAACAGGTGAACCGGCAACGCCCAGAATTATGTGCTTATCATCACTCATTTATGAATTCCTGATCATCTCTATAATTGTCTTCAGCTTTTCAGAATCAAACTGACCCGGTGCTGTCTTTTTACTCTCATCGATGGACGCATATGTAAATGGAGCACCGAGAAGCGTTGCAGCTATTCGGGTAATCTTCCCCTCATGACCCATGCCGATTGAGATTATGGGATTTCCGTAGCTGTAAAGAGATAAGAGTCTTGAACATCCCTCTACTGAATCTACATGACAGGCAATCTTAGCTATATCAGCGCTGCTTTCAAAACACCACCTCATTATCTGTTCAAGCTCACGGATAACCGGAGTCTTTTCATAATTATGATATGAAACAATTGTTTTACAATCTTTCAGCTTCGCGGCATCTATAATTTCATTTTTGAAACTATCGTTATTCTCCACTTCAACATCAACATATGAAGCGCCTGCGTTTACAGCGGCAATCAGGACTCTCTTTCTCTCATCATCAGGAACTGACTCAACAGGTCTGTATGTGGCTATTGTTTTATACTTCGGATTAAATAGTTTTTCAATATCACCATCTGTAAATTTTATTCTATCCAGTCTTATCTCGCAGAGTTCACTGCTCTCTATAATCTTTATCGCTTCAGATACATTCAAATCTGCTATACTTACACATATCATATATTAATTTCCTTTTAATTGTTTTTAAAGCTGCTGTATCCGGATATATATTTCATAAGTTCTTCACTTTTTATGTTACGGATAACACTCTCTCCGATCCCTTTAAGCAGGATGAAGTTTATACTATCTCCGCCCTTTTTCTTATCGCTTTCAACAGCCTTCATAAGTTCAGGCAGATCTTTCTCATTAGTCACTTCACCAAGCGTGCATGGAAGACCGAAAAACTTAAGCATATCTTTTACTTCATTTTCCAGTGATGAGTCTATAAGGCCGTAATTCTTTGAGAGCTCCAGAGCAAAACCTATACCTGCACTTACGGCAAATCCATGCTTTGTCCCTTTGACTTTTTCCACTGCATGACCAAGAGTATGTCCCAGATTCAAGATGCGTCTGACACTCTCCTCCCGTTCATCCTCTTCAACTATCTTTGCCTTGAACTTTACAGATCTGTACACCGCTTCGGAAACGGTTTCACCATGACGGTTCTTCAGCTTCTCCCTGTTATCGGAAATAAACTGAAAGAGCCCTTCATCATCAAGACATGCGGTTTTCACAAGTTCAGCCATACCGTTTATATATTCATCTTCAGGGAGAGTTTTAAGCATCCCGTGATCACATATTACAAATTCCGGCTGATTAATTACTCCGGCCATATTCTTTAAGCCGTCAATATTCACGCCGTTTTTCCCGCCCACACTGGCATCGACCTGCGACAGCAGAGATGTTGAGACAAACCCGAAAGGGATGCCTCTCATATAAATCGAAGCAGCGAATCCTGCTATATCGCATACAATTCCACCGCCGACTCCAAGGAGAAATGTCTTTCTGTGAGCCCGGAGTTCAATGAGTTCTCTTATAATTGTTTCAACAGTAGCGAAAGTTTTAATCCCCTCACCTGTTCCGATTACAATCACAGGGTAATCAGAGAACATCTCATAATAATGCCGATTGAGGTTATCATCCGTAACGATAACGGTATCTGCCGGGGAGGCATACTCCCTGATATTGTTTATCGACTCACCGGTCCGTACAGTTGATATGTGACCATTAATATTTATTTTTATCTCTTCCAATTTCTTCACCGGATCTTATTTTAGAAAATCTCTTCATCCATGAATTTTTTTAGCTTAAGAACTTTTTCGGTTATTGCATAGAACTGCTCCGGAGTCAGCTGCTGATCGGCATCACTCTTCGCTTCTTTGGGATTTATATGAACTTCAACAAGAAGCCCGTCGGCACCTGCAGCAACAGCAGCAAGACACATCGGCTCAATAAGACTCAGCTTGCCTGTTCCATGGGAAGGGTCAACCATTATCGGAAGATGAGTCAGCTCCTTAATAGCCGGGATAATACTCAAGTCCAGCGTATTCCTTGTGTATGTCTCGAAAGTTCTGATCCCTCTTTCACATAAAATTACCTCGGGATTCCCTTCAGCCATTATGTATTCAGCACAATTGAGCCATTCACGTACAGTTGAATACATCCCTCTCTTGAGGATAACAGGTTTATTGGATTTACCAACCTCTTTAAGAAGAGAGTAGTTCTGCATATTCCTTGTTCCGATCTGTAAAACGTCAGCGTATTCGCAGACCCATGATACATCTCTAGGATCTATTACTTCAGTTACAATAGGGAGCCCTGTCTTCTGTTTGGCCTTTTCAAGAATTTTAAGTCCCTTAAGTCCCAGTCCCTGAAAATCGTATGGAGAGGTTCTCGGTTTGAAAGCTCCCCCCCTGAGCATATTTCCATGTCCCTTCTTTACAGCCTCGGCTGTTTTCAAGGTCTGCTCTTCACTCTCGACTGAGCATGGTCCCCCGATTATTACAAAGTCCTTCCCGATGATTGAGTTTCCAATTTTAATTGTACTCCTCAGTTTATCATCATTGATTTTTACTAACTTAAGATTATTCATCTATTTTCTCCATTTTCATCTATTTTCATCTATTTTCTACATTTTCATCTGCATTTTAATCTTAATTAAAGGATAAGTGTAACTGTTTATAAAACGGTTTAATTTTATCTCATCCACTCCTTCGGCGCGCCAGAGAGAGATTTTAATACCAGTTTATTAAACAATTACGGCTAAACCTATAAAAAAAGCCCTTTGAGTTTTTATCAAAGGGCTTTTCTGGGTATATTCTTATGATAAAACTCGTTCAGTTTAATATGTCGCTCACGTAAAAATAGAAATAGAAAAAACCAAAGCCGAAAGACTTCAGTTCGTTTACTGTGTAAGTTCCGTTAAGAGACTGTTTTACCAGAGATTTCATAAAGGTTTAAATGCGTTTCCTTTTCATTAAATTTAAAACAATATGTGTATAGTTTCTACAGACAGAAACCTGTCAAATATTTTTTAATAAAAAAACAAAAAATTCAGAATTTTTATCAACTTACTGACTTATCAGTCGGTTTGAATAAAAAATTTTACCTTAAATTCAATTGAATGATGGTATTAAAAAAATAAAAAGTATTAACAGCTGGGTCTAAGGGGCGGCAGCCCCTTAACAAGCCCCGCAGGGCTGGTGAGTTTAATACTTAATCTTTGAATACTTCTTAAGATAGATAAATCTCATAAGAGCGGATTCTATAACATTTATCGGTTTTGCTCCGCCGAGATATCTGCTCTGGATGTGAATCCGGCATGCCTTCTCGGTTATCATGACAGTTGCAAGCGCGTCATCAAGTGAGATATCGGCACACATCGATCCGGAATCTTTAAGGAGTAAAGCGCTCCGTCTTTTAATGAGAGATTTAATCCTGCCGGTATCAGCATGCTCTATGCATTTTATATCTATTCCGGCAATCTGGGCAATGTCATCGACATATGGACGGACCGTTTCACCTGTACGCGAAACAGAAAGTGAATATTGAGTCCTGCTGTTGACGATAGCGCCGAGTCTTTTATGCTTTGCATAAAGAACACAATGTATCTCCGCAATTCTATCACTGTATGAAAATTTACCTTTCACATCAAAAGTAATAAGATCACTCTCCGTAAGCGAAGAGATATCTGCACCATTTCTTGTGATCCATACATTATCTCCATCGCGGAAACTGACCCGGTCATCTGCGGTAAGAACTCCCGAAGCGACGGCGGGTTTACAATTTTCCGTCAGAAATAAAAGCGCCTGTTTAATATCCATGTTCAATCCCCTATCTCTTTCCGTACTGCATCCCGTAATGTCCGCATATTGTTTTATCATCTGCATTTTTAAGTCCTGTTGCATCCATAAAGCATTTACCAATAAACTCTTCACAGACCTTTTCCAGAACCCTCGAAACTGCAAATGCTTCATCAATATCTTTACCAATACAAACAGCTCCATGATTAGCCATGAGAGCACATCTTGAACTTCCCACGGCTTTGACGGTTTCCGATGTAAGCTTACCTGTTCCAGGGAGACCATAGGCTCCGCAGCGGACAATTTCCGTCGAAAGTATTTTACGGTCAGCTGCCGATACAACAGGGACATCTTTACGCGCCGCCGAACAGACCGAGGCGTTTAACTGATGTGTATGTATAATAGCACCTGCTCCCGGCTGCTTTTTGTAAATCTCCATGTGCAGTTTCCGTTCACCTGAAGGTTTTACATCTCCGTCATAACTGCCGTCTTTAAGATTTATAATTACTATATGTTCAGGCCGGACATCCTCATACTTCACTCCGCTGGGAGTAATGGCCATGGTCTGTTCATCTATCCGTATACTGATATTACCCCAGGTCCGTGCAACGAGCCCCTCTTTGACAAGACGGAGCCCCGCCGCGCAGATATCACGCTGAGCAGCAGAGATCAGATTTTTATTCATTTTACGTTAACCCCTTCTATATTACGGAACACACGTTCAAAGCGTTTTAGAGATTCGTCAATATCTTTTTCGGTATAGGCAGCGCTGGTGTACATTCTCGATCCGGCCAGAGTTACAATCCCCTCTGCCATGTATGCAGCACCCATCTCCTCCATAACCTCTTTTCTTGCTTTAATCTCTTTCATCTTTGAAGCGATCTCCCAGAATCTGGAGAAGTTAATATCGAAGAGCATTGTACCTACAGTTTCCAGGTGGCAGATTGAGCCCTGATTGAAAGCGACAAATGGAAGGCTATATTTACCGATCATCTTCTGCAGTCCCGCAGTGAGTCTGTCCCCCATGGCTCCGGCTTTTTCGCAGGCATTTGTACGTTCCATCTCTTTGAGTGTAAAGTAACCTGCAGCAGAAGAGAGAGGATTTGCAGCCATTGTTCCACCCACAAGCGCCTTCTTCATTCCGGCCTGTAACCCTGCTGCCATATACTGCATATACTCCTTTTTGCCGCCAAGTCCCCCAGCCGAGGGATATCCCCCTGCGACCACCTTCCCGAATACAGTAAGATCCGGCTCAACACCGAAGTACCCCTGTGCGCCCGAGAGCCCCACTCTGAATGCGGTTACTACTTCATCAAAGATCATAAGAGCTCCATACTTATCGCAGAGCTTACGGACACCTGCGTTAAAGTCCTTATCCAGCGGACGTGTTCCGCTTTCAGGACCCAGCGGTTCAATCATTACTGCGGCTGTACCGCCGGAAAATTTATTGCGGAAAAGAAGCCTGTCAAGAGATTCGAGATCATTGGGGTAAAACTCATTTGTTTTTTTGAATACATATTTTGGTATGCCGTGCGACTCGAAGTGACGTGTTCCCGGAATACGGAGACCGTATGCAAGCATATCGCTCCAGCCGTGATAAGCTCCCCCCATTTTAAGAACATGTTTCTTTTTTGTAGCCAGACGCGCCACACGTATTGATGCCATGCACCCCTCAGTCCCCGACCCAAGCATCCTGAACATCTGAACTGTAGGAATGTGCGATGATATAAACTCCGCCAGCTTTAATTCAAATTCATGGAACAGCCCCGTAGAAGGCCCGCATGTCTTAAGCAGTTTTATAACTTCATTCAATACAGCCGGAGGATTAGAACCTAAAACCGTAGGCCCCCCAGCCTGAAGAAAATCGTAATAAGTATTCCCGTCCAGGTCATAAAGCTTACAGCCGCTGGCTTTAGTAAACACAAGGGGAAAGGGGAAGTTGAATGCCAGATTGTGTTGTACGCCTCCGGGTATTACCTCTTTGGCTTCATTGATCATCTTTTTGGATTTAGTACATTTTTTTTCATAATAGTTATCGATATAGTTTTCCAGAGCATCGCGGCGGAGTGAACGGATAGGCTGATTTATAAGAGAATTCAACTGCTGCATTACCTCTTTTGTATCAGGGTATTCAGATATGGAAAAACCCGATGAGGGTATTTCATTTTTTTTATTTTTCGGTGCCATCGCAGCTCTCCTTAGAAAAAAAGTTCTTTACAAAACTCACAATTTACACAAGAAGTGAGTCGTCACTCACTTCCAGCACAGGGAATGTTTTTTGTCAATCAATTAATCGAATTTTATTGACATGTATAAAGTAACTGATCAAAAACCGGCGATATTTTATCTACGCCGCGCCAGCCCCCGCACCCCCGGAGGGGGCAAGAATTTTGCTTTGCCCCCTCCGGGGGTGCGGGGGCTGGTATGATGCGATTACTGACTGACAGCTATAAAATATTACATAAGGAATTTTAAACGATCATGACAAAGTATAACAATGAACTCTTCGACAGACTCCCGGCGGAGAAGCGCGAAAAAATTCTCCGCGTTGCTGCAGAGGAGTTTGCCTTAATGGGTTATACAAATATTATTGCAGAGAAAGCCGGTATAAGCGTCGGCGCACTTTTTAAATATTTCGGCAGTAAAGAGAACTGCTTTATCTCGGTCCTTACAGAGGGACTTAAACAGCTGGAACGGATACTCGGCGGGATAATGGCGGAAAAAGAACCGATACTTATAAAGATCGAAAGAGTAATAAAACTGATTCCTGAATATTCAAAGCATCATGGGGAGATGGTCAGGCTTTACTTTGAAGTTACCAGCAACGGTGAAATTGAAAGCATACGGGAATTCGGTAAAAAATTCGAAGGATTAAGCGCAAAGGCCTACAGGCATATTATGAAAGAGGCAAAAAAAGAGGGACTGCTCCCGGCTGATGCCGACGAGAACGTATACGCCTTCTGCCTGGACAATCTCTTCATGATGCTTCAGTTCTCCTACGCCTGCACTTACTACCAGCAGCGGAAAGATATATACCTGGGAGAGCGTAAAGCCCGCAACGACGAGCTTGTAACTTCCCAGATAATGCAGTTTATAAAAGGAGCAATTGCTCCGGGAGCAGTTAACAATGACAAAAAATGAGTATGTAATAGCCTGCGACATCGGAACAACCGGTGTAAAGACATGTCTCTTCTCACTTGAAGAGACTCTGGTTCTGAAAGCAGAATCATTAAAAAGCTATGATCTTATAATAGGAAAAAATGGAGAGGCTGAGCAGAATCCCGATCAGTGGTGGGGCGCCATGTGTGAATCCACAAGAGAGATACTGGCACATACCGGCATCACACCATCAGAAGTGAAAGGTATATCATTCTGCTCACAGATGCAGGGAATTGTTCTCGTTGACAAAAATGGAGCGCATCTAAGACCGGCAATGAGCTACATGGACCAGCGAGCGGCAGTGCAGAAACATAACTGCATTGAACACGGGATACAGATCGCCGGAGTAAATATATTCAAACTCCTGCCATGGCTTTATATTGCAGGGGCAGTGGGCGCCAGCGTAAAAGATCCCATATGGAAATATCACTGGGTACGGGACAATGAACCGGATATTTTTTCCAGAGTGCACAAATGGCTCGATGTAAAGGAGTATCTCATCGCCCGTGCCACGGGAAATTTTATCATGACCCGGGATTCAGCCTTTGCCACATTCATGTACGATTCGCGGCCGGGGAAATTCAAGTGGAGCAGAAAGCTCTGCAGAATGCTGAATGTTGACGTTAACCATCTCCCCGAAGTAATTGAATCTGCAGACTGTGCAGGTGAACTCAGAGATACACAGGCACTCGAACTGGGACTTACTCCGGGAATTAAGATTTTCGGCGGCGGAGGTGACGCATCACTTATCGGTGTCGGTGCCGGCGCAGTTGAAAATGGAGATACTCATATCTACATCGGAACATCGGGATGGGTATCTACCGTAACTGACAAAAGAAAAGTTGACATCAACTATATGATCGCATCAGTCATCGGAGCTCAGCGAGGCCTGTATAACTACTTCGCGGAACAGGAGACTTCCGGCAAGTGCCTTGAGTGGGTAAAGAACCATCTTGCACTGGATGAAATCGGCATCTATCTCGAAAAGAAAAATGTTACAGATGATCCTGAATCGATATACCGCACACTCTACGATTATCTGTCTCACACCATGTCTGAAACTCCCGCGGGGAGCACCGGAGTAATCTTTACACCATGGCTTCATGGAAACAGGTGCCCATTTGAAGACCCGCTGGCCAGAGGGATGTTTTTCAACCTGAGTCTATCGACAGGGAAACGTTCAATGATACGGTCAGTTGTTGAAGGGATCTGTTTTCATAAGCGATGGATGCTTGAAGCTCAGGATACTAAAGTAAAAACTTCAAATAAAATACGTTTCGCCGGAGGGGGTGCACTTTCAAAAGTGACATGCCAGATCCTGGCTGATATAACAGGGAGAACAATAGAGACCGTTGAAAATCCGCAGAATGCAGGGGCCATGGGAGCCGCACTTGTCTGCGCCGTAGGACTTGGCAGAATTTCTTCATTCAGCGAGGCGAAAAAGTACATCAAGGTAACCGCGACTTACACTCCCGATGAAAAGAACAGAGCTGTGTACGATAAGAATTTTAAAGTCTTTAAGAAACTATATACATCAAACAGAAAACTATTTAAAATTCTTAACAGAGAACCCTAATCATTAAGGAGACACCATGGAAAAAGAGAATTACAAAGTCTACCCTTACAGATGGATAGTGCTGATCGGATACATGCTTATCACCATTGCAATTCTAATCCAATGGGTCGCACATGCTTCAGTTGCCAGAGCTGCAGAGTCATACTATGCCGGACAGTTTAATCCTGCGTCGCTTTACAATATAGATCTGCTGGCAAGCCTTTATATGATTGTCTATCTGATCATGTGCATTCCTGCATCATACATCATTGATAAATACGGTATCCGTATAAGTCTTGGTATCGGTGCTGTCATTACTGCACTGGCAGGTATGGCCAAAGGGATATGGATTGATATTTTTCTGATGCAGGTTATCCTTCAGTTTACACTTGCAGTTGCGCAGCCCTTTATCCTGAACGCCATTACATCTTTAGCAGTACGATGGTTCCCCATCCGCGAGAGGGGGCTTGCATCGGGTATTGCAACTCTGGCGCAGTATATTGGACTCATCATAGGAATTGGAGTTACCCCGCTGATGATAGTAACAGATCCGTCCAGTATCGATTATGGCCACGGCTTTGAAAAAACATTTATGATATACGGCATTGCATCTCTGACCGCCGGTATTCTGGCTCTGATTATGATAAAGGAGAAGCCCCCTACTCCCCCCGGTCTGGAGAGACTTGAGCATCAGAGCTTTTTCAAGGGCTTTGCTGAAATTATGAAAAAAAGAGATATGATCTTTCTGCTGATTCTATTTCTTATAGGTCTGGGTATTTTCAATGCAATTTTTTCTTTAATGGATCCCATTGCAGGAAACATCGGAGCAAAGGATTCCGACGGTCTAATTGGAATATTTATGATCATCGGTGGTATAATCGGTGCAGTTCTTATTCCGCTCCTTTCGGATAAATTCAGAAAGAGAAAACTGTTTCTCATTATCTGCGTCATTATTATGATACCGGGGATGTGTGGTTTATCTTTCATTAAATATATCAACCCTCATGATTACAAGTGGGAAGTTATCTCTGCTCCTCAGGATATGTCTTCAATGAGAACAGATATTCCTCACCCGGATTATATTGTTAACGAAAGTGGTGAATTTGTTTTTAATTACACGCTAAGCATTAAAGGTGAAGTCATCGATTCAAGGAGAGTAAAATATCTTGCTGTTGATAA
>PGXT01000054.1:0-1216 GCA_002839285.1 Spirochaetae bacterium HGW-Spirochaetae-5
GTTCCAAAAGATGACTTCCCTGAAAAAATCTGGAAAGACTGCGACAACTGCAAAGACAAAGATAAATGCGGCGAAACAGCCCTTATTTATAAAGACTGACTTCATTTTTTAAAATATAACCTTAATTAAATAGAGTTGTGACTTTCTGTAAAGTTAAACCCTCTTTATCAAAGAGGGTGGCCGCAGGCCGGGAGATTTAAAGTTTAAAACTCGTATTATTCTGGTAAAAAATAAAAGTATCATTTAACCAGCACCATCTCTTCAACAGGCTTCATTATTACATCAAAGACGTTATCCTTAATATTATCACTGCAGAGAACCCGTACTATATGAATTAAATTCCCGTTAACATAAATCCCCTCAATCCCTGAGAATGGAACACCGTCATTATAAGAATAATGGTAGATAATTCTATCGTCAGTTCTTAGAACCTCCACTCTCGTGAAGTTATCTGTACCGAATTCATTCCGCCAGGACTCTTCTGCCGCGCCGGGGCTGCCGATTTTTCCTTTAAGAATCCGTGTTTCAATTCCTACTATACAATCAAAACCATCACCGGTGTTTTCTCTTTCAAGATTAAATCCGAACTTGAAGCCGTAGCCTTTATCATTAAGTTTCCATAAAGCCCGGACTACCCTGGGCTGTTTTTTTAAGACTATTTTATAGCGGAGTTTTTCATTTATCAGATTATAGCTGCCGTCTGTATAGTTAAGAAGGATTGTACTCTCTTTATCAAATCTGTTATATCTGGTGCCATGTTTTTTGTGGAGATAATTAATCCACTTTGCCGCTTCAGCGGCATTACGTTCTACTCTTATATCATTCATGGGGAGAGTCTTCAGAGATTTAAGGTAAAAAAGGCCTTCGGTATATTTCCCGTTTTTAATCAGCTCTATGCCTTTATTGAGATAATAATCTGTACCGCGTTGTGATGCAGGGGTGTAGTCGAAGGGCTTTTCGTCAGTAATCCGTATCTTCATTGCCCGGTCGTAATAGTAGCTGTTCCCCTCTCTGTCCCGGAAAAATTTCCAGTCGGGCATCTGCGCTGAAAGAAACAGAGAGTCTGAAAATAATAGAATAAGAAAGAAGGGGAGTGTTGAAAATCTGAAATTCATCCGCATATCATATTAAATAATTACATTAAAGAAAAAATTACAATAAGAGCAACTATAAGAAGAGTAAAAACAATGTACAGAATCCAGTTCAGATATTTATT
>PGXT01000054.1:1291-15531 GCA_002839285.1 Spirochaetae bacterium HGW-Spirochaetae-5
TTTGCAGGGAGAACAACATAAATTCTCTCCCCCGGAGTTACCTCTGCAATAAGTTTACCCTTTACCGGTGAGAGGACACAGCAACCCTCTACTACAAATTGAGCCTTTGATTCTATCTCTGCCAGTTTTTTCCCGAAGGGGCTGTCTGGAACTGATTTAACCTCTGAAGGCGCAGCCTCATGAGACTCCTCGTGCGGCTCTTCTTCAGCAGCCGGGATCATTACTTCTATCCCCATTAAAACCAGCTCCATAGAATTGGTCTGCTCAAGATCGATCTGACATTTTACATTTGAAGAACCAAAACTCTCTTTAATCATATCAGGAATTGCCGCGGAGAGATAATCCAGATTCTGTTTCTGCACATCGGGGAATACATCTGTTTTTATAAATGATCCGAGGAGATCGTTGTTAAATTTTTCGGAATTTACGATATCCTCGCCTTTTTCATAAGCCAGCATATTTTTATAGTGAGACCGCCATTCATCAAAAATTCTGATTCTGGTAAAGATACTGGAGTTGGAAACAACGACAGTTTTAATCGCGGCAATATATTCATCGATAATATTAAAATAGGCGAGAAAAAATCCGGACTTATCCTGGTCGGCCACGACAAATTTTCCCTTAACAACTATAACATCGGACATATTCCCTGACGCCATAAGCTTGGCCTTATCCATATCACCATCAGTGAATTTGAGAGCTATTTCAATTCTTTTTGCTTTCTCACCTATGTTGCTCTGATTCGTAGCCATTTAGTTTTCCTGTTCTTCTGAAATACACTTTTCAAGAATTTCATATTTTTTCTGAGGGGAGAGATTTAAAAGCTTTTTAACTCCGCTCAAGACTTTACTGAGATAACGTGTTGATGTTTTTATCAGATAATATCCCTTGTCATCGAGTCTGTTTTCGATATCAATCTTATCTGCGGATAAGTTTATCCCGGCGGAAACACCAGCCGTTTTAACAAGGTGCTCCGGTAGAATATACTTAATAAACATCTTTTCTGTGTTAATTTCAAGACGTTTCATACTGCGGTAAAGAACAGAAATTTCAGGAGGGAGATTCCCCCAGGATCTGGGGTTTCCTGTAAATACCACAGCAATCTGAGCTTCCTCTTCATTTATAAAAACCCTGATATAAGTATTATAATGCTTATATGACAAAAGAAGACCGAAGAGGCTGTCATCTTTATGAATATGTTCGTTCTTAATTTTTTTAGTCATATAAAACCTAAACCGGAGAGAATTCCCCGTTATTCCTTCTTATTACTCTTAGTATTGACAGCTCATCAAGAAGAATCTTCAAAACATTAAAATCGATCCCTGAAAATCTCGAAATATCTTCTATCCCCGCGTTCATATTTAAGCGAAGATAATCCATAATATCGCTCTCCTGCTCTGCAAGCGGTCCGATGTAAAACCTGTTGTTTTTACCCATCTCTTCTCTTGCTACGGCAATGCGTGTCTCTTTATAATTAGAATATGAATTAAACACAGAGTCAATATTAATTTCAGATATTGGAGAGATATTCCTCAGTTTCAGATAAAAATCCTTTTCGCGCGAGTCGAGTATCAGTTTAACAATATATTCATCAATAAATGAAGAGTCTATTACCTTAACCGAGTTAAAATCAAGAATTACAGTCTCACCGGCGCCGATTATTGACAGTTTACCCGCCGTAGCAGCATACATCATCCTCCCTACCGGTCTTGTAATAAGGTCGGGGAGTTTGACTTTTACCTCTTTTGCAATCTTTGCCACATCAATAATCATTAAAGTTCCTCTACTCTAAAACATTTCATAAATATAAACTCTTACTGTTTAAAAACTGAGCTGAATCTTCTTTCCTCGCGCCATCGGCGCGGGGAAAGAAGATTCATAAGTAAGTGCCAAAGTGATATTGACACAGGATCTAAGGGGTGTAGCCCCCTTATAAGCCCCGCAGTGCTCCCTGCGGTCCCGGAAAAGGAGTTTTCGGAACCGTCATTATGAGTACTGAAATCTAAGCTGATAACGAGATTGAAATCTGGGTTCCGTTGAACTGAACCAGTCCGTTTCTATGAAAAATATATTTTGAATTCTGATCCTTTCTATCATACAAAGCAGTAAGAGATGATTCACCTGAACGGATGAATACAACGCCTTTAAGCTTCTCGACTATTGAATTTACCTGACATAAACCGTAACCGAACTCTCTTTTACTCGAAATAGGCGTTGTCAGAGCCATCTCAATAAGCTCAGCTCCCCCTGTAAATTCCAGATCGTCCCTGCTGCTGAAGCTTTTGAGAATCCCTATCCCTGAATCTGAAATTACAAGTCTTGCAATATTTTCATTTCCCGAGCGGTATGTCTGCATTGCCATATAACCGGTATCAAGGCTATGCTCAAAAATATTCTGGCAGAGCTCTGAAATTACAGTGACGAAATAATCTGTAACAGAGTCGTTCATCCAGTATTTCAGAATAATAGATGCCCTCTTTCTGAAAAGGGCAATGACGGAAGATATTACATCTACACCCTGCCGCTCTTTATTCGGAATCATTGTTATCTCAAGGAGTCTGCTGCTGGAAGCATTCCGCTTAAACATCATGTTATCCTTGAGAACTTCAGGCATATTAAAGACACCGCTTTCAAAAAAATCCATTCTGGTGAGATACTGCTGAATATGAACCGGCACATTAATGAGTTTAAGCTTCTCGCCGTTGCTCCGCATATAATCTCTCCCCATGAGCAGAAAGGAGAGCATTGAATAAGGCTCCATGAACGCAATACGTGACAGATCGAGAACCGCTTTTTCTGAAAAAATTCTGCTCTGCAGCGAGAGCACATTCTCAAAAATATATGGATCCCGGAACCTGTCTGGAATTATTATAATATTATTTCCTGGAACACTCATAGTTCATCCGGTAAAAAAAATGTATCAATACATCATCGGCATATCGGGGATAAAATGTGATAATTAATTGAGGAGGAAACACTTCTAACTTAATCATCCCGGTGCTTATTTTTTTTCCTGCACAGCGCTTCGCGCTGTGCAGGAAATGGGGGAATACGGGGGCAATGCCCCCGTATTCCCCCATTTCCCGGAGCGTATGCGAGGCATACGCTCCGGGAATTAAAAAAAATGTTGATAGTGCGGGCATTTCATTAAAATCTGACTATATTGAAAGAGTAATAGAGAGGTGGAATTATGACTGAAAAGAAAGAAAAAAACAATCCGAATAAAAAACTTGAAGAGAAGCTTTTTTATAAAAAAGAGAGCGCATGGACAGACTTTGCAGATTCAGAGCATAAAAAAATATTTGATTTTGCATTTAATTACAAAACTTTCCTCAGCGAATCCAAAACAGAACGGCTCTGTATTGAAAATATAATAAAGATCCTTGAAAAAGCGGGATTTAAAAATATTGAGAATCTTAAATCTGTAAAAAAAGGTGATAAAGGGTATAAGGTCTTCAAAGGTAAAACTCTCACCGCCTTTGTTGCCGGTGAAAAAATGGATGAGTTCCGTTTAATCGGATCACATGTGGACTCACCCCGTCTCGATCTTAAACCTTCACCGCTTTATCAGAATTCCGAACTGGCTCTTTTAAAATCGCATTACTACGGCGGAATAAAAAAATTCCACTGGGTAAATACACCCCTTGAGCTTCACGGTGTTGCATTTACAAAATCGGGTAAAACCGTTGAAATACATATCGGCGATAAAGAATCTGATCCTAAGTTTATAATCCCCGATCTTCTGCCGCATCTTGCAAAGGAGCAGATGAAAAAAGAGGGATCGAAAATTATTGAAGGGGAGGAGCTTAATATTATCTGCGGCCATATACCTTTAAGAGATAAAGATATAAAAGAGAAGATAAAGTTCACCATTCTCAAACACCTTAACGATACTCATGGATTGATCGAAGAGGACTTTGCCTTTGCGGAACTGGAGTTTGTTCCAGCACAGAAGAGCATCGATATCGGTTTCGATAGGGGACTTGTTGGGGGCTACGGCCAGGATGACAGAGTCTGCGTTTACACATCGCTTATGGCTCTGACTGAAACTAAAAATCCGAAGCACACTGCCGTTGCATACTTTTCAGATAAAGAGGAGACCGGTTCCAATGGAGATACCGGTGCGGAGAGTTTCTCTCTTGTTAATTTCACCTTTGACTATATTAAACTTGCAGGTCTTGATATTCTTCCATGGAAAATTCTTGAAAGATCAAAGGCTATCTCTGCCGATGTAACAACTGCAATGGACCCGACATTCTCATCTGTGAACGATCCGCAGAATGTTTCATATCTCGGAAAAGGGGTTTCTATCGAAAAATACGGCGGAGGCGGCGGAAAGTACAGCACAAACGATGCCCATGCTGAATACATGCAGTTTCTGCGGAATATCGCTGATAAAAATTCAATTCCATGGCAGACAGGCGAGATGGGTAAGATTGATATCGGCGGCGGAGGAACAATCGCCATGTTCATGTCAAGGTTCGGCATGGACTGCGTCGATGCGGGACCATGTGTACTTGGAATGCACTCTACATGCGAGGTAACATCCAAGGCGGATATATATTCAGCTCATCTTCTCTATAAGGCTTTTTTTACTGAATAGAAGCAGTAATTATTCCTGAATATAATGTTTAGTGTAAAAAACATCAGGTATCCTCGCCGCCTTCGGCGGCGAGGATAATCGGGTTTTTTACTTTAACAAAATAAGGAATAAATACTGGAATAGAAATATTATTTCCCGGCACCACCTGTGCCGGGATTAATAAACAGGGTTACAGAATGGTATTTACCAAACAGCTTTTTTTCAGAATATCTCTTTTTACTGCAATGACCGCGGCTTTTGTCTTCGGATATCTCGATTATTATCTTCATATGAATTTTGAAAGGCTGCATATCTTTCTCTTTAACCTTACAAGCGGGGGATTTACAATTCTCTATTTAACTGAAGGGAGAGGAAAACCTTCCACTAAAACAATACTCTTCTTTATAATCAGTATTATCTACGCGTTTCTCGCATTTATGGAACTCTATATCCCTGCCGCGGCAATAGCTGTTATTCTCGCCCTGATAGTTGAGTCTTACAGAATAAAACGATTTTCGTTCTTCCCTGTGATATTTTTCAGAAGAGATTCTTCTGCATCGGAAAAATTTCATCACGCGTCACTCCTCTGTCTCGTTCTGGCGCTTCTTCTCTCATCATTTGTTATTCTTAATGATACGTATTTCGGACTTTTTTATTTCGAAAAACTAACACTTGATGTATTCTTTCTCGGATTTTCATTCCCGGTATCGCTCATAACAATGTCGATAATATTCGGAATAATCGAAGATAATAATAACAGATTAATTTTAACGGCTGAACACCTGATGTTCTGGTCTATTAATGCAGGTGTAATAATATTTTTTATCTTTATTATTATGAAGTTTTTCCCCGGGGAGGTATTCATATCATCATTTCTTTTCTTTACAGTTCTTTTTATATTCGCAATCTTTTTCAAATACGGGAAGAGGATGCAGCAGAAATATTTCCTGGTCTCGGCAATCTATTTTTTAATGGCAACTGCTGTTACGGGAATTCTATATATTATATTAAAGCAGGCAGCCTATGATGAACTATATGGAAAAATAATACTTAAAATGCACGCCTTCTACTCTCTTTATGGATGGAACCTCACCGGGATGATGGTGATTATTCGCTGGGACGATTTTCCCATAACATTAAAAACGAGAAAAGCGATCTATTATCACTGGGGGGTTATTCTTATACTGGCGCCCTTTGCAGAGTTTATACCGCAGCTTATAATACCGGCAATAGCGGCATATATTCTATTCCTTGCTGTCTTCTTTTTTTCAGGGAACAGAGTCAGTAGCGGAAAGATAGTGAAGCGTTAACTTCCCCTTTCCCTGTGAAACCTTCGGTAATAGCTATGGAAAAATCTATGTCTCCCGCTGACGAAACCTCTCGATTATAAAACTCGTATGATGGAGAAATGAAAAACGATAAAGCAATCTCGGCGCACTTTATAACTGCAAGCGATCCAAGAAGCATATTTCTTTCTCTTTTATCTTCTGTGTATACGGCATAACCGGCAAGTGACATTTCACCGAGATAGATCCCCCATCCTGACCATCTGTACCCTTTGTAGAACATCCCTCCACCCGGCACAAATATTGAAACTACGGCAGCAGATGTATCACTATCGGCAAACTGTGGAGGGAGCATATTCCGATGTCTGTAATTATAGGCAAGCTGGCTGTAAAAAGATGCGGTAAAAGTAAGCGGTATGGTACCCCACATGAAATAGTTAAGCCGCTTCATCTGTCCCGATCGTCCGCTGTCTTCAATCCATGGAAAAAAGTTTGCTTCAAAATCTGTAAGGAGAGGAACAAGCCCCAGGTGAACTGCTGTAAGAGACGCGGCGATAAAAACCCCCGCGTAATCGGCCTCGCTTTTTTCAATCCCCATATATTCAACTGATAAAAATGATCCGTAACCTGGAAGGCAGAAATTTGCACCCTGGTTTATTACGCAGGTACCTTTTATCGATTCCTTAACTCCGCTGCTTCTTTTTTCAAGAATCTCATCTGTACCGTAAAGTTTAACAGTATTCTCTTTTATCCGGTATTTAATTTTTCTTAAATGCTTTTCCAGATCAGGGAGATGTTTTATTTCAAAGGAGTCACCTTCTTTAAATTCTCTTCCGTATGCGGCGGATCTGTATCTGGAAACATTTTTGATGGTAATGTCTCCCGAATCAGTGGAGTAGACACCCGCCTCAAGACCATGCCACTGTCCGGAACTTATAAGAGCAGAACCGTCATCAAGAATCTTTATTACATTTGATAAAAGTGTTTTATCTTTTAAAATATCACCAAAAGCCGCTGACATTTTAAGGTGCAGATTTTCCGGAATGCGCGAACGGAAGACCTTTTCATATCTGTAGCTCTCATATTTATTATTCAAAGGGATTAAACTCAGTTTTAAAACATAATCGCCGCTTTCATCATAGGCGGTAAGCACGGCATATAGATCGGCTTTAAGATACGCTGCCGTGTTCCTGTAGAGGCTGTCACGGTCAGCTCCTTCGCTTTTTTCAATGGCGGCTTTTTTATAATTATATTCAACAGGTACAAGACGCCCCGCTGCCGAACAGGTATCGATAATTGCCGATTCGCTCACTCTTAGAATCTCATCGTAAAGAGAGTTTCCGGTATAAGAGGGGAATATAACAAAATTCCCCTGTACCCCCGGTTCGCTGCTGACCTCTGATAAATTGCCGGATGCAATGAGTAAAAAGATTATTAAAAATTTTTTATATTTCATCGGTTCCCCGTCTACCTCATAACATATGTTGTACGACATTTTAGGTAGCGATTTATTTTTGGGGGCACAGCGCTTCGCGCTGTGCCTGGAATGGGGGATTACGGGGGCGCTGCCCCCGTAATCCCCCATTCCAGGCGTATGCGGAGCATACGCACCCCCGAAAATAATTTGCTACCACATTTTACATCTGCAAAAAGTTATTATCAACTGTTTCCCCGCCGCTAAAGGCGGCGGGGTTTATGACTGCTCATTTTTTGGTGGTCAAATTGCTCTTCACCGCGCCACTGGCGCGGTGAAAACTAAATACCACTGGTTTATGAGCAGTTATATAAAATATTAAGCCGTTCAGGCTTTTTTGATTGAAAATTATATCATATTTTGTTACTATTAAGAAATGCATGATTTATACTATGAAATTTAAAATACAATATATTTTTATACTGGTAATCGCAATTAATATTCTCTCTTATAAAATATCATATTCAGAGAATAACTATTCCGGATTCACCTACATCATATCCGCAGGACCGTCGTACATCGACGGATTCTATAAAGATTATATTGATCACGGAATATCCGGCCGATTCAATACATATTACAACGTCCCTTTATTTGCAGGCAACACTTATTTTAAAGGGGGGCTATCCTACTCGGCTTACGACCTTAAATCAAGCAGCAGTTCCGATATGAAGCAGATAGACTTCATCGGAGGAGCGGGACTTTTTTTTACACTGTTCCCCTATCTGGACCTCCTTGCCGGAGTTGATGTCCACGGAATCTATTCCAATTTAAACACAAGCAATACACAAAGAGATGAAAAGACTTTTAAACCGGGTTTATCCTTCAATACCGGAGCAATGACATATCTTGGACGGGGACTGGGGCTCTGCATTCTTGCAGATTACCGCAGAACCAGAATCTCCGAGGAAAAATTATCTACTTTAACTTTTACCGCAGGTTTAACATATAACTATAACGCTTACATAAATGAGCAGGAGCAGAGTTCAAGAGCGGAAAAAAAACTCACAATGTTCAATCAGGGTCTTGCTGAATTTAAAAAGAAGAACTTTAACGACGCGAAATCGCTTCTCCATGAACTCTACAGAATTGACAAAAATTACCCTGGTCTTGATTACTATATGAAACGGATTGAAGAGATTGAACAGAGTCATGCATCGGCTGATGCCCTTATTGAGCAGCAGAATTATCTTAAAGCAATTCCGCAGCTTGAAGGGTGCTCGGCCTATATCAAAGACTGCGAACTTAAACTACTCAACCAGAGAAAGACATTGAAAGTTAATGTTCCTGCCTGGGAAAGCGAAGGGATAAAACTTTATGATGCAAAGAATTACAAAGGATGTATAGAGCTGATGGAAAGGATACTCCTTGTTGATCCGGAAAATCAGAACGCTAATATCTATCTGCCGAGAGCGATAAAGAGACAGAAAGCGATTGAATCGCTGCAGGGAAGATGATATGAAAATAAAGTATAAACTGATTCTGATATTCATCCTTTTTACAGCACTTCTCCTCACCCCCTTTTTCAGCTTTTTGATCCAGAAGCTTGAATCGGCAACTCTAAGTTATACGATAAATCAGAGTAAAACCAACAGCAAAATACTTTCTAAATCTGTACTTAACATACTTATGATGAACGGAGGGGATATAAAATCCTCCAGTGTGGATATTAAAGACATGGCTTCAATGCTTGAGCCTCTTATGGAGGGGGGTCTTGTTTATGCCGATGCAATTCTCCTGTCGCAAGATCCTGAAAAGAACGGAATTATTCTCGCTTCAGTTAAGGATAACGATTCCGCTGATATTTTTAATTATCCCGGATCGAAAGTAAGTCCTGATGAAATAAAAAGGATAATGTATTCCAATAACAGCTTCCGTGAATTTGTTCTCGATGAAGCTTATTTAGAATTTACATCGGCTGCGAGTCTCCCCGGTCAGCCCCCTTTCTGCCTTGCAAGAATGATCGTCAGTAAATCAAAAGCTCTTGAACATATAACGGCCCTTAAACTCTATATAAATATTGCTCTCTCTGTTCTTATGATTACAATAATAATTTTTGCCTTCATATTCGGAGAGTATATATCCAGACCTGTCATCAAACTGACCGATGGGGCAAGAGAGATTGAATCGGGGAACTACAATCATAATGTGAATATAACCCAGCGTGATGAGATAGGAAAGCTTGCTTCATCTTTTAACAATATGGCCGCGATGATTAATCTTAAAATAACCGAACTTGAACAGGCCAATGAAGATCTGAAAAAAATGGACAAGCTCAAAGATGAGTTTCTTGCGAACACTTCTCACGAACTTAAGACTCCTGTGCACGGTATATTGGGTCTTACTGAATCTCTAATGGAGGGGACATGTGGAGAATTAAACAGTAACTCCAGACAGATTCTCTCGATGATTATGCAGAGCGGAAGGCGTCTTTCAAAACTCGTAAATGATATTATAGATTTTTCAGAGATTAAAAGCAGCGGTCTTAAACTTAAAAAAACAGGTGTCGATCTTGGTTCAATGGCCGAAACGGTAATATCAATGATCAAACCTCTTGCTCAGAGTAAAAATATTATACTGAAAAATAGTATTAAACCGGGGGAATATTTTGTTCTCGCTGATGAGGAGCGGCTGCAGCAGATATTTATGAATCTTGCAGATAATGCCCTTAAGTTTACCGAGGAGGGGAGCATCAATATAAGCGCCACTCCGGTTGCGGATGGTGATTGTTTAGTAGAAATAACAGATACGGGAATAGGGATTGCAGAAGATAAACACGCTATGATTTTCGAATCATTTGTTCAGTCCGACGGTTCAACATCACGTAAATACGGCGGAACCGGGATCGGTCTGTCGATTACAAAGGACCTTGTGGAACTCCACGGCGGAAAAATTGATTTTAAATCTGTTCCGGGAAAGGGTTCAGTTTTTACATTTACGATGAAGCTCACTGAGAAACCAGTTATCGTAATTGCTGTTCCCGAAACTGACAAGTATGCTGTACTTAATACAAAGATAAATCTTATTACAGATATAAAAACCGATTTAACCGCAGGCGCCAGAGTAATGATTGTTGATGATGACATTATAAATCTTCAGCTTCTGGTAAACCAGCTCTCACGGGAGGGGTATGCGGTGACATCCTTTACCGGCGGGAAGGATGCTCTTGAAAGTATAAATTCCGGAGAGAGTTATGATATAATCCTTCTTGATGTTATGATGCCTATAGTTTCCGGTTACGATGTATGTAAGCAGTTACGGGAAAAATTTACTGCTCATGAACTCCCGATAATAATGCTCACTGCTAAGAATACCAATCAGGATATTATTACCGGTATAAGCTTAGGTGCGAACGATTACATAACCAAACCCTTTGATAAAGAGGTCCTTCTTACCAGAGTAAAAAGCTATATTTCGCTTAAAAAAGCTGTAGAGGAGCAGAGCAAATTCATCGCGGTTAAACAGGAGCTTGAGATAGCTAAAAAAATCCAGATGGCAATTTTGCCCCAGACACTCCCCGATGTTCCCGGTCTGTCAATTCATGCCAGATACGAACCGATGACGGAGATAGGGGGGGACTTTTATGACTTTCTTCATCTGGACAACAAACGGATTGGAATACTGATAGCTGATGTTACGGGTCATGGTGTTCCGGCGGCCCTGATAAGTTCAATGGTTAAAATGGCCTTTTATATGTCTCACGATTCATTGACCAATCCGGCAGCTCTTCTTGAAAAACTGAATGTTTCCCTTATTGATCATATTTATGGAAGATTCATAACAGCATTTTATGTCTTTATAGATCTTCAGGATATGAAAATGACATTTTCTAATGCCGCGCACTGGCCTATGTATATTCAGAATAAGGAGTCCGGTGAAATCCGCGAGCTTACAGTCAAGGGGAAACTGATTGGACTTAACCGTGAAGAAAAATATAAAAATCAGATCATCGATATCCGGAAGGGGGAGAGACTGGTTTTCTTTACAGACGGGCTGGTGGAAGAGAGAGATATCGACGGTAATATTATAGACGAAGAGGTGCTGGAAAAAACTATCAGAGAGAATACCATGCTCTCTCCCGGCGAACTCCTTGATGAAATATTTAACACAGTATACACTCTATCTGCTAATTACAAAATATCCGGGCTGGAAGATGATGCTACAATGCTGATCATCGACATAGACTAGAAGCGGTTAGAGGTACATTGACGTTACATGGCCAGACGGAATGCGCGCAAAGATTGGGTTGAACTTTTTGCAATTGAAAACATATTTTTCTTTTTCATATTTGTAAAAGAACAAAACAAATTTCATTTGGCTTTTCGGTTAATTGCAATACGGCTGGTTGGCAAACGATCGATGTATTTTCAGCTTTCAAAGTTTTGTTCGCGGGCGCGCGCATTCCGGCTGTCCATTCCACTAAAAAATGGCCTACGCACAGCCACATAGCAAAGGCTAACGGCAGCACCGGAGTACCGGTTTGGGTTTTGCCACATTAGCAACCTAATGTGGCTGAATACTTTCAGTTTTGGAAAAACTATTTTTATTTAAAACAGAATATCTTAAAGGATATTTAGATATAAAATATTCATTCGACAGAGAAGATCTTCTTTCAATAGTAAAAGTAAAACCTGAAGTGAAGAGTAGAAAGCATTTTTACGAAATTGAAGATAAACTGGAAAATATTGATGACAATATTTAAAAATGATTATTGATAACAGACGCTATATGTGGGATTGACTTTACAACTTTACTAATTCTTAAGACATTAATCTTTATTAACTTGATAAATAAAATTCTCCATGAGGTTAAAACTTATGATGGAAACTATAATTTCAATGACATCCTACATCTCACTGATACTCCCCGGACTGATATTAATTGTTTTATTTTTTATTCTTATTAAACCCGATTCCAACCTTAGAATTGTTATTTATATTTTTTCTTTTGTACTATTGCGTGATGCTATGACTCCGGCAGGCCTATGGACTCTCGGAAAAACCGATAATCTTCTATGGATAAGACTAAGCCGTGACCCGTTATTCCTGGTTTTATTCGGTCTTTTCAGTCTAATTATTATTGCTGCTTTATTTTTTTTTGATAGAGAAAACCGAAAGTATTTAATCTGGTTTAAGAATAGTAAAATATACGGAATGCTAAACGGTTTTATCGGAACCCTGATTATTGTTTTGCCATTCTTTCTCTTATATAAAAATATAGACATCAATCTTCGAGGCGATATCGTAAACCCCGGCCTGATAGTTCCAATGCTGATATTTGCTATATTTGGTAATTTTTTTGAAGAGGGGTTATTCCGCGGATACGTTCTCGGTTTTTTAAAACAGAGACAAACCCCTTTAGCAGCCGGGATAAATTCAGGAGTAATCTTTGCTTTCTGCCATATTTACCTTGCTGTAACCGTAACAGACATCGGATTACCCCTTTTACTATTTACTTTATGGGAAGGAATCATTGCAGGTTTAATTGGTACAAAATACGGGATCATACCCTCTACAATAGCTCACGGAGGTGCGATATTTCTTTTAAGCTCCGGTTTGATGTAGTGTTTTCAAATTTAATAACGTTCAACTGTTCACTGATTATCTGAGGATACCTGGATGATTAAATTTCATTACATATATCAACTATGTATCTGGCAATTCCCTCCGAATTGCACCGGATTCTTTTATAAATTTTCATAACTCTGATTCCCTGTTCAGATGGTTTAATCTCTCACTTTTAAAATGCTTGATCTTTTTTCTCTGTGAAACATTTTGGCATATACCGGAAATAAATTATTCCGGTTCAGCAAAATGGAAAGGAAATAGCAAATGATAAAGATTTCAGGATTAAACAAGACTTTCGGCGGGCAGGTTCTCTTTGATGATCTTAACCTTAATGTAAACAGGGGAGAAAAAATCGGCCTGGTCGGAAGAAACGGCCACGGCAAGACAACACTATTCCAGATGATCATCGGTAATGTGGAAAAAAACTCAGGAAGCATTATCGTCCCGAAAAATTACACCATCGGACATCTTGAGCAGCACCTGCATTTTACAAAGCCCACAGTTCTTGAAGAGTGCTCTTTAGGTCTCCCTGCGGGAGAGGAGTATGAGACATGGAAGGTTGAAAAGATACTCTCCGGTCTCGGATTTTCAGAAGCGGATTTCGAAAGAGATCCAAGCGAATTCTCCGGCGGATATCAGATCCGTATGAACCTGGCTAAACTTCTCGTTTCAAATCCCGATATGCTCATGCTCGATGAGCCGAACAACTACCTCGACATTGTCGCAATAAGATGGCTTGAGGATTTTCTCAAATCATGGGACGGCGAGTTTATCCTCATTACACACGATAGAAGTTTTATGGACAGCGTCTGTACGCACATTGTAGCTATTCATCGCACTAAAGCTAAAAAAGTCGAAGGTGATTCAGACAAGCTCTATAACATGATCAATCAGGAAGAAGAGATCTACGAAAAAACACGTCTGAATGAAGCCAAGAAACGTAAGCAGGAGGAGATCTTCATCGCAAAGTTTAAAGCTAAGGCGAGTTTCGCAAGCCGTACACAATCGCGTGTGAAAAAGCTGGAAAAGCAGGGGGAGATGAAGGCTCTTGAAGCGATTGAAGATCTGGATCTCTACTTCAACAGCGCCCACTTTGCAGCTGGTCAGATGATGTCCGCCGAGAATATCTCTTTTTCATACAACGGGAAGAGGCCATTTCTTATTGAAGATTTTTCTTTATCGGTCGGTAAACGTGACCGGATATGTATCATAGGAAAAAACGGTAAGGGTAAATCTACTCTTATAAAACTTCTTGCAGGTGAACTGAAGCCGGATAGCGGAAGCATAAAAAAACACCCCTCACTGCTTGAAGGATATTTCGGGCAGACAAA
>PGXT01000054.1:15595-58448 GCA_002839285.1 Spirochaetae bacterium HGW-Spirochaetae-5
ATGCAGTCATGCGACTCTCTCATTGAAGCAATAGATGACTTTGACGGATCAGTAATAATGGTTACACACAACGAGATGCACCTGCGAAGCGTAGCCACAAAGCTGGTTGTTTTTGATAATGATAAAATAAGCATCTACCCCGGCACATACGATGAATTCCTTGCCGATATCGGCTGGGCTGATGAGGATTACTGAAATTATTTTTTTAAAAGATCAGCAATTGCTCCCTGCAGCTCCGGAAACTGAAATCTGAATTTTTCATTGAGAAGTTTTTCCGGAACAGCCCGCTGACCCTTTGTAAGAAATGACCCGAACTCACCAAGAACAATTCTCAGTACAAAGCCCGGTACAAACGGTATCAGTACCGGTCTTTTTACAGCTTTAGCCATTGTTTTTGTAAATTCCCCATTGGTTACAATTCCCGGAGCGGTACAGTTATATGCTCCTGACATTTTTTTATCAGTTACCGATTTTAAAACTATCCCGGCAACATCATCAATATGTATCCAGGGGAACCACTGCTTCCCGTTACCGAGCTTACCGCCGAGCATCAATTTATAGTTCTTTTTAAGCAGAGGGAAAGCACCTCCATCAGATCCGAAGACAGACCCGAAACGGAGAAGAACAACACGCAGATTTTTATCCTCCCCCTTCAAAGCCTCTTTCTCCCAGTCACTGCAAACCTGGGCAAGAAAATCCTTTCCTGCACTGTGGGACTCTGTAATAACTTCATCATCGCTTAATCCGTAAAATCCCACTGCAGAGGCATTAATTAAAGTTTTACCTGCACCCTTTCCGGAACTGAAAGAATCAAGAATATTTGAAAAAGATTAACTCCCACAAGATTTATAACTATATCATGTTCCGCAAGACTGCTCTGCCATTCGCCGGGGAACATAAGATCTGCCTTTACGAACGATACCCCATCATACTTATTCTCCTCTCTTCTAGCAAAAATAGTGACCTCGTGACCTGCCTGCTTAAGAGCCACTATAATATGTTTCCCTAAAAAACCAAATCCGCCTGCAACTGCTATTTTCATAATGTAATCCTCCGTCCATTATTTAATATAATACAAATAAGACAATATCTGCAATGATAATTTCAATTTTTGGATTAATACATTTATGATCCGACCGCAGATACCTCAAGAACACATCTCCTCAGTTAAAAAAGGGTAGCAAATTATTCTCGGGAATGCGTATGCTCCGTATACGCTGAAATGGGGGATTACCCAGGCGCTGCCCCTGTAATTCCCCATTTCAGGCTCAGCGCAAAGCACTGTGCCCCCAATAATAAACTGCTGCCTAAAAAAAGTTAATGAATAAATACTGAAAAATATTGCTTTTTTTTATCAGATAAAGTATATTACTAAAACTCGATTGATAAATTTATAATTCTAATCATGTACTTAATATGAAGCATCGGAGGGCTTAAATGGCTATGCAGGCAGATCTGACTACAAATGAAACTAAAGCAACATCTACTGAACAATATGTTACTTTTCTAATAAATAATGAAACCTACGGTATTGAAGTATTACGTGTAAAAGAGATAGTCGGAATGACTACGATTACATCGGTTCCAAACAGTGAAAAATATCTTAAAGGTGTAATGAATCTCCGGGGAATTGTAGTGCCGGTGATAGATCTCCGGATGAAATTCAACATCCCTGAAAAGGAATATGATGCTTTTACAGTAATACTTATCATTGAAATGAGAGATTTTCTTGTAGGTGTGATTGTAGATTCAGTTTCAGATGTAATAACAGCTCCGGGTCAGCTACAGGAGGTTCCGAATTTTCATGTAAGCATAGATAAGGAAGTTATCAAGGGCGTATTCAACAAAGACAGCAATCTGATTATTATTCTCAATGCAGATATAATGCTTACAGTTAAAGATCTTGAAGTCCTTGCAGAAATAAACGAAGTATAGAATTTCAATGTTTCTTCAAAAGTAAAAACTGTGCAGTTTCATTAAGTTGTATAAGCATATAATTAAATGAGACTGCTCTTTATTACCTTTGCAACACTTGAATCATCCGGATTATACAACAAAAACTTCAGGCACTTTTATAACAGTAAAAACTCTATCCTATCCCCCGAACAAGTGCGGCGGAGAGAATAATCCTTCATTTTACACTAAGATACAAGTTGATAACCCGGACATTTAAAAATTTATTTTTTTATTACAAATTTTAAAGCCGATGCATTATTTTCTCATTACATTGAAAATATTAATCTATCAAACAACCAGATTAATATTAAAATCCGTTTTTACTTATGCATCATTTTACGGATATTCTTTTATGTTAAAGAATATCCTTATAAAAAGAAACCTTGAGACATGGAGATCATCATGAACATTCACTCGTTTAAATTCAAATTAATGTCCTATATAACTTCTATCGTAATTGTTGCTATTGTTACAATTCAGATTATTACTCTCGCCATGACATACTTTGCAATAAATGAAGAAATTAATGATAAGATGCCTCTGAAGATGGATGCAATAATCAGCGAAATGAATATTAAAATGAATATGCACTCATCAATTGTGCGCTCGCTGGCATCCCTTGCGCAGAGTAACCGGAGCACTATCTCCAGAGAGAACTATATAAATATGCTGAAGGATCTTGTGGGAGATAACAATGCCAGTTTCGGATTCGGTATATGGTTTGAGCCATTCAGATACAGCACTGCTGTAAAATTCTTCGGTCCCTATGCTTATCGCGACAAAGATAAAATAATCGTTACAACCGATTATGAAACCGCCGAGTACAACTTTCACAATCAGGACTGGTATAAAACAGGTGTGGGTAAACCTGAAAACAGTATATCATGGTCTGCTCCATTCTATGATGACGCCACAGGTGTTACAATGATTTCAGCAGTATCTCCATTTTTCGATGCTGGTAAAAATTTTATGGGACTGGCAAGCGGTGATTTCGATATAGCCGAACTTCAGAATATTGTTCAGTCCATTAAAGATGATAAAACAGGCCTGCAGGCATTTCTCCTTGATGCCGATGGTACTTTCATCGCATTTCAGAATAAAGACCTCATAATGAAAAAGAAAATAACAGATCACTCCGATAAAGATTTTGCTTCTCTCGGAAATGATGTTATCAAAAGTAAAAACGGCAGTTCAAAAATTACAATCGATGGTGATAAAAAATGGGTATATTTCCGCGAAATAAAAGAAACCGGCTGGATTCTTTGTATAACAGTTTCAGAAAGTAAACTTTATGCGCCACTTTATAAAATGATATTTGCCACTCTTATTATCGCATTAATTGCAATCGGCATTAGCCTCCTTGTAAGTTTTTATATTTCAGGAAAAATTTCGAATCCGGTAAAAGCTATGAGTGAATTTGCCAATAAACTTGCCGAGGGTGATTTTACAGATAGAGTAAAAATAGAACAAAGAGATGAAATAGGCGATCTGGCAAAAGCTTTAAACTCTTCTGCGGATAACCTTGAAGATCTGATTACAAACATCATAATGTCCGCTGAAAATCTCACTTCAGCCGTTGACCAGATAAGTAAAGGGAACATGAATCTTTCACAGAGAACAACACAGCAGGCTTCTGCTCTTGAAGAGATTGCAGCCACCATAGAAGAGAACACGGCAACTGTTGACCGGAATGCTGAGAACTCAAAGAGTGCTCAAGCTCTTACTAATGAGGGCGCGCAGAAATCAGCTATCGGCAGCGATCAGGCTGTAGTTGCAATACAATCTATAAATGAGATTAATGATTCGAGTAAAAAAATCTCTGAGATAATTACAGTAATCAACGAAATTGCATTCCAGACCAACCTTCTTGCACTGAATGCAGCAGTTGAAGCAGCACGGGCTGGTGATCAGGGGAAGGGGTTTGCAGTTGTTGCCGGTGAGGTTAGAAACCTTGCGCAGCGTTCGGGCGGTGCGGCAAAAGAGATTGAACTTTTAATCAAGGAATCTGTTGAAAAAGTTGAAAAGGGGACACAGGTTGTAGTACAGTCCGGCGAATTTCTTAAAGAGATAGCAAATGCCGCAAAAACAACTGCACATATTATATCCGAAATTGCTGCAGCAAGTGATGAACAGCGGCAGGGAATGGATCAGATCAACCGCGCAATTGTTGAACTCGACTCTGCAACTCAGCAGAATGCGGCTCTTGTGGAAGAGACAGCATCAGCAAGTGAAGAGATGGCGAATCAGGCTCAGGAGATGCTTGCACTAATGAGCAGATTTACAATCAGAAATAAAAACAGCAGATCGAAGACTATTGTAGAGCCGATAAAAAAGACTCCTGAAAAAACAGCTATCAAGAAAACAACTGAAATAAAAAAACAGGGGACGGCCCAAAAGTTTAAGCCTCAGGCTGCTGAGGTCAAACCTGTGATCATCGCTTCAGAGAAAAAAAATGAGCCATCTCCCAAAAAAGAAAAGTCATCAAATATTGATGACTTTATGAATGACGACGGTTTTGAAAAATTCTAACGAATGAAATAGATCATACTTGTGGCTTCGGCTCCGCTCAGCCAGCGTATTAAGCGCTCAGCCTGCGTACTTACCGCTCCCCGAGCGGAGCCGAGGGGTGCGGAAGTTTAAATCATAACTGTTTACAAATTCAATAATCTCTCAGAATGAGAATATACATTAAATCTATCTCCTCTAAGAAACCCGACAAGTGTCATATTTGACTGTTCAGCAGCACTTACTGCGGCACTGGTGGGAGCTGATACTCCGGCAACGAAGACAGCGCCGGTTCTATAACTTTTACGTATCATTTCAAAGCTGATTCTTGACGAAAGCATTATAAGAAAAAGACTCTCAATTTTTCCTTCAGCCAAAGCGCTCCCCATACATTTATCAAGAGCATTGTGTCTCCCCACATCTTCGGCAAAAGATATAAGATCTCCGCCGGATGAATAAAATGCACAGGCATGAACTCCGCCGGTTTTATCAAATACCCCCTGCATTTTAAAAAATTCATTCTGAAGAGTAAAGAGTCTTTCCGCCGTAAACTCCCCCTTATTCTGTGATACAGGTACAACAAGTTCATCTGAAATCATACTGCCTGAGGAGGCATAAACTTTTTTAAAACCGGGAACAATTGAACCTTTAATATTCAGAGATATCCGGCTTTCATCCATTTTAAAATCATGAACATCACTGAGAGAATTTATAATCCCTTCATTAAACAAAAGCCCCAGTGCCAGCTCATAATCCATCCCGGGCATTCTCATGCAGAAATATTTTTTTTCACCATTGATAAAAATTTCAAAAGGATCTTCACTCACAATCCGGTCAGTGACATTCTCCGAATTCCCATTTTTATACTTCACTATTTTTATTTCAAATGTATCCATCAGCATTCAGCAACCTCATTCATTTATGACTATCTGACGCAGTCCCTTCAGCATCATATCATCATCTCTATATAACGTATAACTGGAAAAAAAATCACGAAGTCTCTCCTGAAGCAGCGGCTTCTGCACAACCCCCGATTCCGTCAGTTCAAGATAATCATCCCAGACTCCGAGCTGTTTCTCCTCTATTTCATGATGCCTCTCTCTATACTGAAAATACAGATAAAAGAAAAGAGGCTCGAATAGTTCAGAACCGGCTTTAAGTTTTGATGCGGATGGATCAGGCATATTCATACATGCGGTAAAATAATCGTATGAAATAAACTGATAAATCTTAGGTGGTATGGAATAAATATCATTACCGGATTTAACACTAAAGTCAATTGATATCTCTGTTGTGCTGAACTCGTCAAAAAATACCGAGGTGAATCTCTTGCCGTCAGTATCGACTTCAAGCTGCGACTTGAGCCTGAAAGAATCTATCAGAATAGGATTACTCCCTTTTATAACCGGGACCAGTCTTGACTTATATCTTATTCTATCAGTCATATATCCTGGAAAAGTTCTATTGTCCCCTTTGCCGGCAATAGTTCCATGGCCGCCTGTAAGTTTAAAATCGAATCTTAGAATATGTACAAAATCTACAAGTTTACCGGGAATAGGTTTTACAAAATGAAGAGAATGCTGCTCCGAAGAGGGTTTCCTCTTTTCAAGGAGCATATGACCATGCAGATACTCCGGAATTACCGAGACAAGACTGCCGGTTATCGCGGCACCCGCGGAATAATCAAGTTCACTTACCGGAATGGGGGGAATAGATATCTCCTCATTGACAGAATAAAACTCCAGAAGAGATTCATCAAGAAAAACTCCGGAAATTTTATTCTTCTCATTTCCGCTTATTGAACTGACCAAATGGTCAATTTCTAAAACTGAGGATTTATCTGAATCATTTATCTTCATTATATCACCCTGCTGATCTCTATAAGAAGGAGCATTTAAACTCTTTTATTCTATAATACAACAATCAATCTTAGTTTGTAAATACTTTTCACCATCACCGGACAAAATAATAATAAAATAACACTATTAATTTCTTACCATATATTTGCAGCAGTTTATATCCGGAGGCACAGCGCTACGCGCTGCGCCTGAAGTGGGGGATTACGATTTTATTGAAAAAATAATATTAACCATTGACAAATAGAATAAAGAAGTATTACTATATAGTTGAATTAAAATCCGAAATAGAGATTACAGTATGAGTGAAACACTTTTAAATGTAGGAGTCGCGCAGGTCAGAATGGCAAAAGAGCCAACGGTTCTCCGCACAATTCTAGGAAGCTGCGTCGGGATCTGCATATATGACAGAATGAAAAAAATCGGAGGGCTTGCCCATGTTTTACTCCCTCTGGACACGGCAAATGGAGCTAATCCTGAAAAATATGCAGATACAGCTATTCCCCTTCTGGTTCAGATGCTTCTGAAAGAGGGTGCAAAAAAAGAATTTCTATCCGCTAAGATTGCCGGTGGTGCTTCAATGTTTAAATTTGAATCCAATGTAACTCTTGGTCAGATTGGCGACAGAAATGTTGAAGAGACAAAAAAAATGCTGGCCAAGCTTCAGATTCCGCTGCTTGAAGAGGATACGGGTGGGAATTCCGGCCGCGTCATAGACTTTTATCTGATGGATGGCCACTTGAAAGTCAAGGCTGCCGGTCAGGAAAAAATTTATTATAAGGTTTGATAAAATCCGGGGTATTTTACATGCACGCACAGATAAAACAGAGAATTGAGAGCACAATAAATAATCTAGCAGCACTTCCGACTATGCCGGAAATTGCTTCTAAGATTCTAAATATGGTAAACAATCCCGATGTATCTTTTAAAGATGTAGCGGAGGAGATATCGAAAGATCAGTCAATGACAACTAATATTCTCAAGCTCTGCAACTCCGCATATTTCAGCAGAGGGAAAGAGATTACATCCATTGACAGAGCTATAGTAACCCTGGGGATCAAAGAGATAACAAGTATTGTTATGGTAATCGCAGCTAAACCGATTCTCGATAAGTTTGTAATCGGTTACGATCTTGGTAAGGGTGAACTCTGGAAACAGGGATTGATGGTTGCCAATCTGGCTAAAAAAATTGCCATTATGAAAAACCGTAAAGATATCTCTGATGTTGTTTTTACCGGCGGGATAATTCACAATGTCGGTAAAACCGTTATTGCAATATATGTTCAGAATACCTACAACGATATTATAAACGAAGTTAAAACAAAAAATATAACATTCAATGAAGCTGAAAAAGAGATCATGGGATACAGCCATCAGGAGATCAGCGAAAAGATTCTTGAGAAATGGAATTTTCCTCCGGTACTCAAGGCTATCGTAAGATATTACTCCGAGCCTGAAAATGCGCCTGAGCAATATAAAGCTGAAGTCTCTGCAGTACACATTGCAAATACAATAAGCATCATGGCAGGGATAGGGATCGGAAGTGACGGATTATATCATCAGCTGAGCAGCAAAGCGCTCGACACATTAAAAATTACAAATGCCGAACTTGAGGAGTTATTTGCTAAAATTCCGGAAATGGGGAAACAGCTTCAGGATCTTGCCTAGAATTACTTTTTTTATTTTTAAAATCCCCTTTAACAAAGGGGATTTTTAGTAAAGCGAAACAGAGGGATTTCCGGTTTCTAAAGCCGGATGTTCAGAAGAAAAAAAATGGTCTTGAAACTTTAAAATCTCCCGGCCTGCGGCCACCCTCTTTGATAAAGAGGGTTTTAACCTCTATAGAAATCTATCTTACATATTGCTGAAATGTAAAAAATGCCCGATCACTATACGTACTTGCGGATATCCCTCTGCAGATCGCGTTTCATATCTCTATCTTGAATTGTCCGGCGCTTATCATGAGTATCCTTACCCTTTGCAAGACCAAGTTCAAGTTTGACTTTACCGTTTTTTATATACATTCTCAAAGGTACTAATGTGTATCCGCGCTCTTTGAGTTTACCGACAAGTTTTTTTATTTCATATTTATGAAGAAGAAGTTTTCGTTCGCGGAGAGGTTCGTGGTTAAAATAGTTCCCCATCTCGTAGAGTGATATATTCATTCCGATAATATACAACTCACCATCTTTTATGTAAGCATAAGACTCCTGAATATTAACTTTCTTCTGCCGGATAGATTTGACCTCTGTCCCCTTAAGCACAACACCCGCTTCATAGGTATCAAGAATCTCGTACTCAAATCTGGCTTTTTTATTTCTGAGTATTTCTATTATATTATCTGACATTGAATCTCTCCGTAAAAATATCTTTGACTGTTTAAAAAGCAACTAAACTGCCCAGAACAAAAACGTACGGGCATTCAATTCTATTTGAATGATTATATTTTTTAAGTTACAAGTGTCAAATGCTTATTTATTCGAATTTACCCGGAAAATCAGGTAACAATTTATTTCTGAAGGCACAGCTCATCGAGATGTGAAATGAATCGGGGGTTACGGGGGCGAAGCCCCGTAACCCCCGATTCTCAGCGTATGCTGAACTTAAGCATCAGCGAAAATAATTCGCCACCCATCTTCTTTTAAATCGCTTTATTCATAACTCTATTCATTCGTGCAACAAAGGCATTGGGACTCTTCAGCTCCATCCCCTCTACCAGCATCGCCTGTTCAAGTAGAAGAAAACTTATATCTTCGATAAGAGCTTCGTCTGACGCACCTTCGAGTTTTTTTATTATTTCATGATCAGGATTAATCTCAAGTACAGGTTTAAACTCAGGCAAATTCTCCTGACCCATAGCTTTAAGTATATGCTGCATCTGCACTGTAGGATCATTCTCATCTGCAACAATGCATGATGGAGAATCGCTCAGTCTTGTGCTTGCAATTACATCCTTTACATTCCCGCCGAGTTTCTCTTTAATCTTCTTAACAAGAGGTTCAATCTTCTTCTCTCTCTCTTTGTCGTCATCACTTTTAAGATCATCGGCAGCATCGCTTCTGTTTACAGATTTAAGTTCAAAATCTTTATATTTAGGAATTGTTGTAATTACAATCTCATCAATTTCATCCGAGAGTATAAGCACTTCGATGTTTCTGTTTCTGTACATTTCAAGAAGCGGAGAATTTCTAAGTACATTCTCTTTACCGCCGGTGATGTAGAAAATTGAATTCTGGTCAGGTGCCATTCTCTCTACATATTCCGACAGTGTTGTATAATCCTCACCCCTTGTAGACTTATACATTACAAGTTCAACAAGTTTGTCCTTGTTCTCATAATCCTGATATAAACCCTCTTTCACAGGGATTCCGAACTCTTTCCAGAACAGATTGTATTTCTCTCTCTTCCCGGTTTTAAGGCTCTCCAGCTCTGAAAGAATTTTTTTAACAGATGAAGAGCGGATCTTCGCCATTACCCTGTTCTGCTGAAGTATCTCACGGCTTACGTTGAGAGGGAGATCCTCCGAGTCGATAACTCCACGAACAAAACGGAGATATGTCGGCATAAGATCTTTATCATCATCTGTGATGAAAACACGTTTAACATAGAGTTTCACACCGGCTTTATAATCCGCCCGGAAGAGATCGATTGGAGCTTTTGCCGGGATATAAAAAAGTGTAGAATAATCAAGAGTCCCCTCGGCCTGAGTATGCATATAAAGAAGAGGATCCTCCATATCATGACCGATCTGCCGGTAAAATTCGTTATAGTCCTCATCCTTCAGCTCGCTCTTGGAACGTTTCCATATTGCAGAAGCGGAGTTTATCTGTTCAACCTTCTCCTCTTTTATCTCTTTCTTATCGTCACCTTCACCTTCAAACTTTGTATCTTCAAAATGAAGATATATAGGGAAAGGCACGTGATTCGAATACTTTCTGATTATCCCCTGAATGGACCATCTGTTTGCATACTCTTCCCCCTCATCATTAAGGAAGAGTTTAACCGTTGTGCCCTGAGTATCTCTCTCCGCACTCTCTATACTATATTCCTCTTTACCGTCACTGATCCATTTGCTTGCTTTATCCTCGCCGGCTTTTCTTGATACAACTTCAACTTTATCTGCAACCATAAATCCCGAGTAGAACCCTACCCCGAACTGCCCGATTAAATTGGAATCTTTTTTCTCGTCGCCGGTCATGCTGTGGACAAAATTCCGTGTCCCTGAACGCGCGATTGTTCCGAGATTTTCGTCAAGCTCCTGCTCATTCATACCTATTCCGGTATCTGAAATAGTTAAGGTTTTCTCCTTGTGATCAAAAAAGATATCCACTCTAGGCTCAAAATTTATTCCCTTATACTTCTCATCTGTAAGCGCGAGGAATTTCAGTTTATCCAGCGCATCTGATGAATTTGAAATAAGCTCCCTTAGAAATATCTCCTTATGGGAATAAAGTGAATGAATAATTAAATGTAAAAGCCTGTGAACCTCTGTCTGAAACTGTTTTTTACTCATCGACTAAACTCCTTTGTTTTAAATAAATTTACATCCCCATACCGTGGATGATCGGATACTATTAACTGTGATTAATCAGCAGTCCGGATTTTGAACTGCTGATTAATCATACCAAAAAAATTACGGATAAAAAATCAAGAAAATTTTTTGATCAAGCTCCCTGTAGTATATTCCCTCTTGACAGTTTGACCTTCCCTCAAAGAAGCCCCCTCCAGGGTGCGGGGGCTTCTTCAGGTTCTTACTGCGTGATGATTTGTGGATCGCAAATAGTCAGTTTTCCCCCGAAAGATAAACCATTACGGAAGCTCCGATATATATTACCGGCGCGATCAGGTTGAATAAAAATCCTATACTCAACACATAAGGCGCGTGAGAAATGGAATTTGTCGCATAAAGAACAATGACAGAGATAAGATACCAGAGATTAGTTACAATCCTCAGTGCAAATATAATCTGACCATGAAAGAAGGTTGAAGCAAACATTATCATTACTATCAAAATAAGATAAACAGCTATGGGATTATTAATATCCGTCCACGATTCAAATATGTAATATTTTGCTATGGGGAGTATAATTGCTAAAAATGCTGTAAACGTATTAAGCACAATTATCTTGTTGAGAAGTGACAAAGCGGTAAACCACTCAACTGCAATCCTTATGATCTTCACACAAAATGAACCGATACTATATAGTAACTCTTTCAATGCTTCCATAAATTAACCTGCTGTTATTTTAATAAAATCGTTTACCGCTTCAGTGAAACCTTCCGGTCCCTCGCTATTCATAATTTTCCCGTTGAGCATTGGTATATCATTTAAACTATCACCTGCAGCGGCTGTAATAATCTCATCCTTAAATCTGATCTTATAAAACTCAATAATTTTTTTTACAGCTTCACCCTTGCCGGACCCGACGGGTATCAGATGATTAAATCTACCCCCCTTTGTAATCTGAAAATTATATTCAGCCAGTTTATCATTTAATTCTTCAATTTCAGAATCGGTCAGAAGATTGTTCCCTTCTTCAATAAATGGGAGAGTGGTAAGTCTTTTTTTAGCGAGAGATGCCGAATGAAGATCAAGCCCTGTCATATGAGCTATCTCATCATCGGAAAATGATAAAATTGACCGCAATGATTTTCCGGAAATATTCTCCAGCTCAGGTATAAATGCGGAAAGAACCTCAACACCCGGTCCTGTTAATTCAACGTTATACTTTCCTGTATCTTCTGAGTAATATGCAATCCCGGAACCGTTTTCAAAAGCGAATGAATAATGCAGATGAAGCCTTTTCATTAAAAATGACATCTCATCGAATGTTTTACTTGAAATACAGATCAGCGGAATAGATTTCTCACTGAGTAGTTCCATACCGCGTATAGAACCGTCATGGCAGTAGTTATTATGATCTATAAGTGTCCCGTCAACATCAGTAAAGAAGAGTGATTTCATTTGATATCTTTATCCTTAACCAGAAGAAACTCAACACGGCGGTTTCTTCTTCTGTTTTCTTCACTTGAATTAGGATAGAAAGGTAGACTCTCCCCCATGCCGACATACTTCAGCCTGGATGAATCTGTCCCTTTGCCGACAAGGTAATTTTTTACGGCCAGAGCTCTTTTCTCAGAGAGATTAAGATTATACTCCTCATTTCCGATATCATCTGTATGCCCCTCCACGATAATATCATATGCTCTGTACTTCTCCAGAATCTGATAGACACGGTCGAGTATATTAGTCCCTCTCTTTCTAAGTGTTGAACTTCCGAAGGCAAACTCAATATTGCTTACTCTCATCTTAAGTCCCCTCTCTGTTACGATGACTAGTATGTCCACTGAAATTTTATCAGATGCTGTTTCAGAAATATTTCCGGCAGGATCTGTTGCGGTAAACTGGACATCGTAATCCGAAGCGGACTCGACAAGTTCGCCGTTATCACCCACACCATCCCATTTCAGATGTTCAGGGATATTCCCTTTCCCGCTGAATTTTTTAAACAGGAGCCCGCTCTCGTTATAAATATTTATATTCCAGCCTGCAAATCCTGAACTATCCTCACCTTTTATTTTAAGAGTAAGATAATCATTCTCTCCGTCATCATCGGGAGAAAAGAGATCCGGCTCGTGAGAGATACTGATTTTCGGTTTAGTATTGTCAAAAATAATCCGTTTCGGGTACGACACGGGATTATTCCCGCTTGCATACCAGGCCGTAAAAATTACTTTATATAATCCGTCATCGAGAAATTTTCCTTTACTGTCACGGCAGTCCCAGTCAACAGCAGCGGGAACTAAACCTGCACCCGCTATTGATGCGACAATTTTTTTCTCATCAGATTCGGTTATAAGAATTTCCCATCTCTCTATCCCCTTTACAGATGAAAGATCAGGGAAAAACATTATCAATGGTTTTTCATTTTTATTGTACGAAAAATATTCACTGCCAAAACGAACATCGGCAATCTCCATTTTAGTTGTAAGAATTATTTCGCGCAAAGCTGCAGATGCTTTATTACCGGCTTTATCGGCAGATGAAACCGTGTAGTAATAAAGACCATCGGGAAGAACCGTTCCCGATTCATCTGTTCCGTCCCAGACAAATCTTTCCGGAACAGAACCTCCGTCCCATTTGTATGAAACAACTGTAACACCGGCAGAATTCTTAATTTCGCCGACCCATACGTCTTCAAATGATGATTTAATCTTCTGATGAATAATCAATGTATCTTTATTTTTATCTCCATTCGGCGAGAAGATCATTGAATCTGTTTTTATATCAACCTCCGGAGAAGTGCTGTCTATTGCCAGAACCCCCGATTTAACAGGTGCTATATTGTCACGTGAATCCCATGCATAAAAATGATACTTATACTTCCCGTCAGGGAGTTTTGTCCCGGAATTTGAGGAACCGTCCCATAATATTTTTTCAGGAACTGCCAGTGAATCTTTTGTGCTTATGAGCCTTTTGAAAAATGCCGAGACAGTAAGACTTTCATCCATCTCCCTGTCGCTCATTTTAAACTCTTTCACTATAAGATCTTTATCATCGGAGATCTGGAGCTTCCAGCCTCTGATTCTGCTCTGGTCACGGACTGATAAATCAAATATCAGATAATCCTGAACTCCGTCATAATTCGGGGAGATATATGTATAATCGGGATTAATCGATAACGCAGGAGGTTCGCGGTCAAGCGCACCGTATTCAATTGTTATCCCCGCGGTATGATTTACACCCTGTTCCCCGGAGTATGTAAGCGCGTAATTAATTGATGTGCTGTATGTTTCACCGGAAAACCTATATCCGGCACCTCCGGTATAAGATATAAATTCATAATTGTCCGGAACAGCCGCACCGAGTCTGAAAGAGAAAGAGTTTAAAATTGATGTTTCAAGCCCGAACTTAACAGCATAATTACCATAACTTTTGAACATCGATACATCATTATAAATACCGAAAGTATACACTCTGTCTCTATAAAAATCGAAGTTGTACCCTCCGGTAAAGGAATTCAGATCAGAATCCTCTCCCGAGCTGAATCCTGCATCTACTGTAAAACCGATTGCAGGATCGAGAAATCCGAATCCATTTATGGTAGAGGAACCGCTAAACTTATATATCAAACCGGGTTTAATCCCTATGTAATAATTTTTCTCCTGATACTCTGAGTACATCATCCCTGTAGATAATCCGACCAGAAATTTTGATGTAAGCTCTTTCGACATACCGAGATATCCGGTATACCCTTTCTGTTCCGGAAGTCCATCGATAGTAAAGTAGCTGAAACCGGCAGAGATCACACCATAAGCTGTCGGGAAAGCTAATGCAGTGTAGGGATAGATATAATCTCCATCGAGTGAACCATAGTTGAGACTCATACTGAATCTTTCAAGAGCTGCCATTGAAGCAGGATTATACGGAGAAAGATCACCTCCGGCAGCAGAAACACCGGCACCGGCCCGCCCTGAGTAGTACGCGCTCCCGCCGGAGAGAAAGGCGCTCCCAGCCGTTGATGCACCTGTCGAAGAGACCAGGCAGATTATAAAGACAGGGATAATCATTATAGATAATTTTGTTATTTTCATAGATATCACTTAATTTAAAAGATTAAAGACAGATTATATCACTTCAGAATCGAATCAAGACTTTTTTATTGAAGCCCCAGATTCAAATTAAAATATCAAATTATTTCCAAGAACGCGGCGCGCAGCATATGCCCACCCGAAAAAAAATCGCTCTCCTTAAATCATACCGGAAACCAAAAATAAAATAATTGAAAAAAACCTCTGTATAATAACAGGTATCCTATATGAATATAGTAAATACAACAGAAGAAAATATTAAAAAAGCTGCAGAGATTATAAAAAACGGCGGGCTCGTAGCTTTCCCCACTGAAACTGTTTACGGACTCGGAGCTGACGCACTCAATCCCGTTGCCGCAGCGGGTATATTTGAAGCAAAAAAAAGGCCCTTTTTCGATCCGCTGATAGTTCATATAGCAGAGATTTCCCATGTAGAAAAAATTGCAGAGAAGCCCGGTCCGAAAGTTTTAAAATTAATGGATAGATTCTGGCCTGGCCCTCTCACTATTGTTCTGAGTAAAAAAGATATTGTACCCGATATCGTTACTTCAGGCATCCCCACTGTTGCTGTAAGAATGCCGGTACACCCTGCAGCGCTTGCGCTTATCAGAGCGGCAGAAACACCTATAGCAGCACCAAGCGCCAACAGATTCGGATGCCTCAGCCCAACCACCGCTGAGCATGTCAGCAGTCAGCTTGGAGATTCAGTTGACATGATTCTTGACGGCGGCCCCTGCAGTATAGGTATTGAATCCACAATAATAAAGATTATGAATAACCGTTTCTACCTTCTCAGACCTGGCGGAATTGCCCCTGAAGAGATTGAAGATTTTACCGGAGAGATACTCCTATCGGAACCACAAGGTGAAAAGCCTGAAGCACCGGGACAGCTCCCCTATCACTACTCACCGGAAAAGCAGGTAATACTCACAGATAAAATCACCCGCATTGAAGAGCGGAGCGGATATCTCTTTTTCCGAAGTCCGGACATGTCATATCCCGAAAACAGATCAAAGATACTCTCTGCAAATGGAGATTTAAGAGAAGCGGCGGCTAACCTCTTCTCCCATCTGCACCGGCTGGACATGCTTGACATAGATAAAATATACGTTGAACGTGTTGAAGGCTCGGGACTTGGTGTTGCCATTATGGACAGACTCAAAAAAGCATCAATGAAATATATCTGAAATGGAGAAGAGTATGGCTTCCGGAAATCAACTATTTCAAAAAGCAGAAATTCGCACGTCGCTTTACAGGGGGTTTATCAATTCCCTCAGAACATTTTCACTTCTGCGCGAAAACAGAAGTATGCTTATTTATTTTGTTGTACCCTTTATACTGAACATATTAATTCTTTCCGGAATTTTTTATTATTCATATACAACAGTGATCCCTCTGTTACAGTCATTTCTCTCCGGTGAAGCATGGTATATACAGTTTTTACGTGTTCTGATCTCCCCTGTACTATTTATTCTATTTTCAATCTTTACTGTACTCATATATTCGATTGCCGGGGGGATAATTACAGCCCCCTTTCTCGACCTGCTCTCGTTTAAAACAGAGAGAGTTCTCGGGAATAAAAGCCCCGAGGAGAGTGTTTCCCTCATGGAGATGGCATCTGACATATTGCGCGCTCTGTCGAACTCCATCCGTCTGATCTTTCTGATAATAATTATCAATATTATTCTCCTCCTGCTGAACCTTATACCGGGAGGGAGCTTTATATACGCTTTTTTAAATTTTCTTTCGGCACTATTTTTTTACGGTTTTCAATTTTACGATTTCCCTCTGGAAAGGGACAGGTACACTTTCAATGAAAAATTACGCATTACATGGAGATTCAGACGCTCGGTATTCGGAACCGGACTTGCTTTTTTTCTGATGTCATTTATCCCGGTAATCGGTTTTCTCGGTCTTAACTTCTGTACCGTGGGAGCTGCTGTTACTTATGCAGAAGATATTAATCCTGTTTTAACGGAAAATTAATCAGGACACAAGTGCATTACAGTACGAATCTGATATGACTTCAATTGGAGAGCAGTTTTTGTGAAGAATAAATTTATTGTTTTTGAAGGGATCGATGGTTCCGGAAAGTCTACCCAGTGTTCGCTGCTTTACAGCTATATTGCATCAAAAGATATTCCGGTTAAACTCCTTGCGGAACCGACCTCGGGAATATACGGTCAGCAGATACGGAAAATGCTCCAGAGTGAAACACCGGTATCTGTTGATGAGCAGATCCGTCTCTTCATTGAAGACCGGCAGCAGGACTTTGATCTTAATATAAAACCATGTATGGAACATGGTCAAACAATTGTTATGGACAGATACTTCTACTCAAACGCAGCATACCAGGGATCATCCATTATCTCTCCTGAAGATATAATCGGAAAAAATATAGAGAGAGGATTTCCTCTCCCTGACAGAGTTTACTATATCGACATAGAACCGGCAGAAGCCATGAGAAGAATAACGGCAAGAAGTGCATCGGGGAAAACCGAATTGTTTGAAAAGAAAACTTTCCTCGAAGGTGTAAGAAAAAACTTTCTTCATATGGCCGATAATCGTTTTCTTAAAATTGACGGAAGCGCAAGTCAGGATGAGATTTTTAATATAATAAAAAATGATTACCTGGTTCTCATAGGGTAAAATATAATAACTATTTCATCACTGCAAAAAGATATAGCTTTTAAAAATTATTCGCAATACTATAGCATTTTACGATTGAAATAGTACTGACTTCAGGCTTCGACTCCGCTCAGCCAGCGTGAAATTTATGCTCTGCAGGCGTTAAATTACGCTCAGGGAGCTTTAAATTACGATCTCTGCTTGTATTGAGCTTGTCGAAATGAACGGAGTCGAAGGGCTTATTAATTCATTAACCGCTATAGTCTGGATAATAAAATCACTCATACTTCATGGAGAAACTGATGTTTGGAAAAAAAACTGTTACCGTTATGTTTTTAGTTTTTACCGCCGCATCTGCACTGTTTTCAAATGAGAACCCGTTCCAGCTCCCCCCATCTGCATTATCATCAAGCTACTCAGAGGGATCATTTTCATCAATGATAAATCCGGTTTTTACTGACATGGACAGCACAAGCGGAATAGCATACAGATATGTATCATATAACAGTGACGATAAAGGTAACCACTTTGCTTCTCTTAATCTGTTCGGATTCGATTTTATCTATTCCCGTTACAATACCATACCGGACATAACCGGAAATTCAATACTTGAATCCGGTGTAAATCTCTACAGCATAAATAGAGGATTTTTCTTCGGAAACATCTTCGGATTCGGAGCCGGATACTCCTTCAGCAGCGGCAGTGAGGATTATTTCAGCTCTTACAGCGCATGGAACGCCGGTCTTCTATTCAGGCCGGTAAAATTTCTTTCACTCGGAACAGCATTCAGAGATATTAACGGGGAGATCGATGGAGAGAAGATAGACCCCGCCATTGATTACTCCATTTCAATCCGGCCGTGGAAGAATTACCTTACTCTTTCAGCGGGATGTATTACGCAGAAAGATAAAGACACGGAATACTACTACTCTGCCGATCTGAAAAGCTACAAAGAGATCTCACTGGTAATTAAATACGGAACAGATAAAAGCATTACAGCCGGATTATCCATACCCCTCTATCTTAGAAGCGGAAACGGTATGGAGATGATACTTGATGCATACGGTTCAGGAAAATCTGACACTGCTGATTTCAGAAGCAGCGGTATCGCATTCAAATCAAAAAGAGGGAAAGATACTATAAACATTTCACCTGCGGAAAATTTTATCACTCTGAAAATCAGCGGAAATTATAATTTGGAGAGAAGAGAATCCAGTCTATTCCGGAGAAAAGAACCGGTTTTTCAGGACCTTCTCAGAGGAATTTCAAAAGCAGGTGCAGACCCGGCTGTATCCGGCTTTATAATAGAAATAGAGAGTTCCGGATTCGGAATGGCCCAGGCTCAGGAGATAAGAGATTTACTGATTAAACTCCGCGGTGAGGGGAAAAAAGTTTATACAATACTTAATTATAGCGGAAACAGGGAGTACTATCTTGCCTCGGCATCTGATAAAATATTTTTTACGCCAAACTCAACATTCAAAATAACAGGGCTTAGCGCTAAAGCCTACTTTCTGAAAGGTCTCATGGATAAGACCGGCGTTAAGTTTGAATCCATCAGCAAAGGTAAATATAAATCTTTCAATGAAACATATACAAGAACAGAGATGTCTGACCATGCCCGGGAAAATCTCAAAGAGATACTCACCGACCTGAACAACCAGTTTATTTCGGGAATAACTGAACAGAGAAAAATTACCCGTGAAGCAGTTGATGAACTTTTCAGAAAAGGATTATACTCTCCCGCCGAAGCAAAAGAGAAGGGATTTGTTGATGAAATTATGTACGCCAACGAAGCTCTAGATTCAATTACCGGGAAAGGGAGAACAATATCTTTTGAAAATTACATCCGGGAAGAGGAAAGGACCGATTCATGGGGAACCATCCCGGCCATTGCTGTAATAAACGTTACGGGGTCAATAATATCCGGTAAAGGGGGTGGTTCGGCTATGTCAAACTCAACCGGTAATTACGAATATAAACTCTCTATAGATAAAGCATTCAGCGACAAATCGGTAAAGGCTGTTGTTGTACGAATAGATTCAGGGGGAGGATCCGCATCGGCTTCAGACTTCATGTGGAACGCGCTGTACGCTGCCAAAAAGAAAAATCCCAAGCCAGTTGTATTTTCATTCGGCAACATCGCCGCGTCGGGCGGATACTATATTGCATGTACGGGCGATCCGGTCTTTGCGGGGAGAGGAACAATAACCGGATCGATTGGTGTTGTTGCAGGGAAAGTATCAGCGGAGGAGCTCTACTCGAAGCTCGGGATAAACACTGAAACAATCAAAATGAGTGAGTTTGCTGATATATTTTCAGAATCAAGAAGCCTCACTGAAAATGACAGGGTTTTACTGCAGAAAGAGATAGATTTTATCTACGACAGATTTACAGGTAAAGTAATGGAGGGGAGAGGTATATCTGAAAAGGAGATTGCAGATGTTGCAGAGGGGAAAATTCACACAGGTTCCGGCGCAAAGAGCAGAAAACTGATAAACGAAACCGGGGGACTAATCGCAGCTCTTGAATACGCCAAAAATAAAGCCGGCATAGACTCGGACTACAGGATAGTAAATCTCCCTGAAAGCAGTTCATTTTTAAGCGGGATTTTAAGTGATTCCGGTTCCTCAATTTTTTTAAAGCATATGCAGTTTCTGGTTCAGAATCTCGAAAAATACAAGATGCTGGATGAGCAGACTCTTTACATACTGCCGTATTCCATAGAAATTGAGTAACTTTTAATTTGTTGACAAATTTTCAAATTTGCATTATATATTACAGTAGTTAACGAAATGATTATAATAACATCATTGCGAACAAAGTGAAGCAATCTGTTTTAAAACATTTATTTTATTATATAAAACAAGTAATTTACAAAACAGACTGCCACGGCATTCCATGCCTCGCAGTGACTGAGTACTAATTCAATCGAAAACTGCTCTGGCAATAATTCTTAAATTTTTGATATTTATAAATAGTCTATTCTCCTCCCCGCTGAAGGCAGCGGGGAAATGTAATCTCTAATTATTACAAGCTATGAATAAAGCAAACAGGCAGGTTTATATGAAAGTAACTCTGGCAAATCATACAAAAACTATACTCAAACCTCTTGAGGAGATATCCGCAGAGTTTAATCTGGAAATCACCGAGCTTCACAATCAGCCTGTAACAGAGGTACTTAACACCGGAATGCCCGAAATGGTTATAATAAACTGGATAGACGGCATGAATGCAGAAATATGCAGCGCCATTAAAAAAATTAAAGCTATGAAAAGTCACCCCTTCATTCTTCTCATCGGAACGAAGGATACAGTCACCGACCTTACAGAGGGGGTAACATCGGGTGCAGACGACTATATCGCTATCCCCTTTACAAAAGATGAGTTGAAACTGAAACTTCGTATTGTTAAAAAACATATAGATCTTAATAATACTCTTCTTAAAACAAAAAAGAAGCTGATTAAGTTTGCCAAAGAGGACCCTATTACTTCAGTCCTCAACAGGAGAGCGCTTCTTGACGAAATGCTGAACGAAATGGGCAGAGCGTCCCGCAGAGGTGATTTTACATGCTCAATAATGATTAATCTTCACAATTATAATGACCTGCTCAATGAATTCGGAACAAAAGTCTTTGATGCTTTTCTGGGAGAGTTTGCCGGAAGGTTAAAAAAATCTATAAGACCATATGATAAAATCGGAAGATTTGAAGTCTCCCGATTTGTAATATTTCTTCCTCATGCGAGAAACGAAGAGGCTGAAAAAGTAGCCGAGAGAATAATAAAAAATCTTCAGAGCAAAAAGTTCAAATATAAAGATAACTATATCGGCCCATGCGTTTCAATAGGGATTTCGGAACTCGATCCGGAAGATGTAGAAAAGAAAGGCAAACCGGATGACCACCTGATGAACGACCTTGTACTGGAATCATTCATCAGACGATCAGAGTTTGCAACTACTACTGCATGCGAAAAAGGTGATAACAAAATAGAAATTTATACTTTCTAATTTATAAGTAAGCGCTGAACTTTATTAAGTTCAGCGCTTATTCTTGAATTGTTTCGCGGCCGGGTCAGTGACGGATCAATCCAGTTCGTGAACCAGAAGACCGTCCCTGAGCTTAGGCTCAAACCAGGTGGATTTCGGAGGCATTATCAGCCCCGCATCGGAAACATTCATAAGCTGTTCGATCTCAGTGGGATACATAGAGAATGCAACTGCAAATTCACCTGAATCAACAACCTTTTCAAGTTCAGCTGTTCCTCTTATCCCCCCGACAAAATCTATACGCTTATCCTTACGCGGATCGTTGATCCCAAGAATCGGAGCAAGCACCCTCTTCTGTATAATTGTAACATCGAGTGATTCAATTGGATCTGAGGATATGTCAAACTTCGGTGTCATGGAGTACCACTCTTTCCCGATATACATGGAAAAAGTATTAACCTTCACCGGGACTTTTACATTACTCTTTTCAATTTTAAAATCTTCACCGAGTTTTTTCATAAAATCTTCAGCAGACATTCCGTTGAGATCTTTCACAACTCTGTTATACGCCAGTATCTTCAGCTGAGTATGAGGGAAAATAACAGCCTGAAAGCCGTTGAACTCCTCATCCCCTGTGTATGAAGGATTCGCCTCTCTTCTCATTTTGCACACTCTCACTGCCGAGGCAGCTCTGTGATGTCCGTCAGCTATATAGAGTTCATCCTTTTCAAATGATTTTTTTATCTCGGCTATAAGGGCCTGATCCTCAATAAGTCTGACTATATGTTTGATCCCGTCAGAGGCTGTGAAATCATAAACAGGCTCGGCTGTCATGGCCTTTTCGATGAGTTTCCTTTTTTCATCACTGTCTCTATATATTAAAAAAACAGGGCCGGTATTGGCGTTAACGATATCGACATGTCTGGTTCTATCCAGTTCCTTCTCTTCCCGGGTAAGTTCATGTTTTTTTATAATCTCTTTTATGTAATCATCAACATCGGCACATGCGACTACTCCGGTCTGAGTACGTCCATCCATAACCTGAGAGTAAAGATAAAGAATCGGTGTATCATCGACAGTCATATACCCCTTTTCTTTAAACATATCAAAGGTCTCTTTTGCTTTCTTATAAACTTCGGGAGAGTAAGGATCTGTTCCCGGAGCAAGATCCATTTCAGACCTTGTTACATGATAAAAGTTATAGGGGTTTTCACCTGCGATTTCAATGACCTCTGGAAGTGATACAACATCATAAGGAAGCTCTGCGATCTTATCCGCAAGATCTTTTACCGGCCTGACACCTCTGAAAGCTCTGATTTTTGCCATTTTTAAAATAACCTCAAAATTATATATACTTCAATAGTAGACCATAGCTTATTAATAAATATTATTTTCAACAACAAAACGTAACAGCCCAAAAACCCATGATATTTTTGCGGACTCAGCTCTACGAGCTTCGCCTGAAATAGGGGATCACGGAGGCAATCCCCGTAATCCCCCATTTACAGTGTATACGAAGCATACGCACCACAGTTGCCGGCAATGAAATTTCTTTGTTCCTGCCGGGGGTGCGTAGGTTTGCTCGATGAAGGTTAGTATTCACCACCGGTTTTTGAGCAGATATGGGTTCCGTGACTAACTTTTTAATTTCCTTATTGACTGATGATATATAGAATTTTAAGTGGTTATTACTTTAGCATTACAAATACTACTGCCGACAATAAATAATGACAACTGATAATGAAATGAAAATAAAAGGTTTAAAAATCCCCGAAGAGTTTTACGACCGGTTGAGCGACTTCATCAACACCTTCAATAAGAACGGTTATGAATGTTACCTCATCGGCGGTTGTGTCCGTGACCTTATTCTCGGTTACGAGATATATGATTACGACTTTGCTACAAATGCACGACCGGAACAGGTGATGAAACTTTTCCGTGTTAAAGGACTTGAGTTTGAGGTTACAACTTTCCGGTCTGACGGCACATATCTCGATGGAAGACGTCCTGAGCAGATTCATTATGCCGAATCGCTAGATGAAGATGTTATGCGGAGAGATTTTACAATCAACGGCCTTGCCTATGATTTCAAAAAAAATGAAGTCATTGATCACGTAGGGGGTCTTGAAGATCTGAACAATGGGATTATCCGGACAATTGGAGATCCAATTGAAAGGTTCAGCGAAGACGGTCTCCGGACATTCAGAGCCTGCAGATTTTCAGCAAAACTCGGATTTGAAATTGAAGAGAGGACATTTGAAGCTATAGGTGAAACTCTAAACATCTCGGCAATGGTCTCTGCTGAAAGAGTCCGGGAGGAGCTGATGAAGCTTCTTACTTCAGGACTTCCATCTGTGGGATTCGAGTGCATGAGAAAATCCGGTCTTCTTAAACTCTGGCTGCCCGAACTCGACAGCTGTTATGATATAGATCAGAATAAATTTCATGTGCATGATATATACTATCATAGTCTTTATTCCTGCGATGCGGCACCATCGGATAAACCTCTTATACGTCTTGCAGCACTCTTTCATGACATAGGAAAATTAAACACCAGACGTGTAGGTGACGATGGGGATTATACTTTTTATAATCATGAAGTTATAGGTTCGCGTCTTGTGAAAAAGATTATGAAAAGACTTAAATTTTCAAATGCAGAGATTGAAGCTGTTAATAATCTTGTAATTAACCATATGTTTCACTACACCGATGACTGGAGTGACGGGGCTGTTCGAAGATTCATGAGAAAAGTAGGTGTTGAAAACATTTCCGATCTGTTTATACTTCGCGAAGCTGACAGAATCGGAAACGGTTCACGTTCGGGACTTCCGCAGCCCATTATGGTGCTTCAGTCCAGGATTGACCGTGTGATTGAAGCTGAAAACGCAATCACTGTAAGGGATCTGAATATAGACGGAAATATTCTTATGGCCAGGTTCAATCTTAAGCCCGGTCCCATTATCGGCAGAATACTTCACGAGCTTCTTGAAATTGTTCTTGATCACCCCGATATGAACACAGAGGAGATTCTTCTGGATAAATCTTCTGAAATCTATAACCGCTTAAAAGAAGAGAACCAGAGCTGACTCGGCATCGCCTTCCCGGCTGGAATCATTCTGCGTAACTGTATATCTTATGTAGAATGAATTCTTCTCTTTCTTATACTTCAGGTTTACCGATACTCCGTGAGCTGATTCATCGAATCGTGTGATAGATGAGTGCTCTGACGCCGGAGTTATCATTGCATACAGAGGGTTCTCTCCTTTTATTACAATTCGCGTATATCCCATAGAAAGACCCATGTAACCTGAAAAAAGATACCTCACCTCACATCCTCCAAGTCCGGAAATCCCTTCATCTTTTTTCTGAGCGGAAGATCTGACCTTTAAATAAATCCGGTCTGAGAGAGATAGAGATGCTGAAAGATTCCCCTGATTAATCGGGTGCTCCCTATCCGTGGAATAATATTCCCTTCTTTTAAAATTCATGTCGATGTCAATTTTTTCCGTATTCAGAGTTGAAAAGATCTCCTCTTCAACTGATCCTTCGATATACTTTTTATTATATCCGGGAACAAGATCTTTTTCTGTGTAAACAATAAACCCGGTTTTGAAAATCCTGTGAGGGGAGATTCCGCACTTAAGCTCCCATATCCTTTCCGGTGTTCTGCTCCCCGATGAATACTCAGAGTGAAAATTGTATCCGCTGTTTTTACCTTTAACTGAAAAATTCATAAGATGATTCTGGATCCCCGCACCCCATGCCATGGCATAACCTGTTACTACTTCACTCCCTGTAATTGAAGAGAATGCAGGTTCAATAAAAAGAGATATATTATTATCTGCATACTCCGCGAAAAGGCCCCCCTGTTTTATTAAATCTGCACCATCCCGGGAGTAATATTTATTTTTATCCCACAAAATATCTTTTCCGGAATCCCCTTTTAGATCTGTTTCGAAGTAGTATATCTGAAAATTAAATAATGATAAAGTCTGTAGTCCGGCAACTCCTCCATAATTAATTATGTTCACCGGTTCTGTATTGTTTCCGCTTTTCTCAATTTTTGAATTTAAAGAGAAGAGCGATGAATCTATTGAGCCCGATTCGAACGATTGACGGGAGATGAATCTTCTCTGGATAGAAAAGAACGGAATGAAATAAATTTTTAGTTCTTCAAATGATTTATAAAATTCAAAAACTGTTCCGTATAATGAATACTGCGGATTGCCGCTGTTTGAAGGAACAATTGTCCGTTCCTTTGCTATTGAGATTTTTTTAGAAAAGGGATCACCTGATGAGTATGATTTCCTCCCCATCATCAGCCCCGAGCCGAAATGGAGATTATAATTTCCCGCCGTGAAGTTTACAAAACCGGATACCTCCTTTACCTGAAGATTCCATGTATAAGAAAATGTATCATTATCAATATTGCGTATTGCAGTATAGTTAAAACTGAATGTGTCCGGGATATCAAGTACTGCTCCGCCTCTTAATATAAGATTGCTTTTATCTTCCTCGTAGTCAAGGATTTCCCGGCTTACCCCTGTTTTTATACCGATTATATAATCATCACTCCAGGCTGTTAATGGAGATGTGATAGAAATTATTAGAGATAACAACATCACTTTAATCTGGGTGTTTTTTTGTGAGGAGATTATTTTAAACATACTTTCTCTATAAGTTTTTTCTGTTCATCGGAAAAAGAATTATCGTTAAATAATGTGTTGAGGAATTCGCTCCGTTTTACATTTTCAGAGAGTTCACTGTAGCTGATTGCCTTACTTTTTCTTTTTGGAAGTATATTTTTCACCCCCCTCTTTGCTTCGCGATGTTCTCTCCAGACCGTAAACATTCTTTTCAAGATTCTTTATTTCATCTCCTGTAAGGCCGATCTGCATCAGGCCCTTTTCCGTAATCGGCCCGATTTTTTCGCGAAATAGAATTATACGTTCAGCTGATATAAGTGATAATCCGTCGATTAATTTTATTTCATCAAATGATGCTGTATTAATATTTATTTTTTTCCGCACCGGACCGAAGAGCGGTTTCCCGTAGTAAAGGCTTTCCATTCTGCTTCCAGGAGTATAGGTAATCCCCACTGAATGTGTATAGCCGAGATACGGATGAAATTTTAATCCGTATGAAATATAGAAATCTTTTGCCAGTATTCCCATGGAATCTTTTGCCAGTATTCCCATGGCTGCTGAAAAGGATGAATTCTCCCGGCAGTACCCCCCTTTCACCGAAAAGAATGGTGCGGGATTTATCACTGCTGAGAATGTGTTTGCGTATAACGCGGCAGTCTCTGTGATATTCCAGGCAAGGGAGAAGCCTTTCCCCGGTTTAAGAAGAACCCCTGCTGAACGCTCGGGATATATTATTTCACTGTTCTGTTTCCCTGCAAGCGCGGCAATTCCGGTCTGATAAAAAGCGGCGTTTATCCATGGCAAGGGTGCAAAGAGTATCCCGTATCCCCCTTCTGGAATCTGCTCATCCTGATTTATCTCCCCGGTATCAATTTTCAGCCAATGAATACTCCCCGAAACACCTGCGTTGAGAAACGGGAAAATGGAATAACCGGCACTCAACGAAAATGTATTCTCTCTATAGAAATCAGCACCAAATGAATCCCATGAAAACTGCATACCGAAGTCTCCCCCCGATCCGTACTGAATTGCTGAACCGGCTGTAGTGAGCTGCTCGTTGGTGTATGGTCTACCTGCACTGCTGCCGGCGATAAATCCATCGGCAAATGGAAGAAGTGCCGGGTTCAGCATCACAACGGGGGATGAGTAGTCATGAACGGCAATCTGCATGGGGAACAGCGAATCGGGAGCACCGGTTTTGTATTCAAAGGCGCCCTGATAGACAATAGCTGCATATATTAACAGAGCTATTTTCATTATCTTTTCCCTACGATTATAAGGAATACATTGGATGTTTCTGAACTGGAGCTTTTCCCGGCAGCTTCAATCTGAACTGTATAAAGACCTGTCATGGTCTTTCCGCGGAGTCTGTTATCCTGAATAGAAAATGAAAAATAGCCGGGGGAGAGGTTCTCCTTCAATTCAGATGAGTAGACTGTAAATCCCGTTGAGTTGAATATTCTGACTTTAATGCTGCACGTTTCGTATAGAAAAAGCGGTATTGTTATATTACTGCTCCCTAAGCGGTGTGAGATTCTTTTTGATTCAGGGCGGAATAGCCGCCTCTTACCTTTGTCGGCATTGATTATGTTTTCACGTCCGGGTGTTGCATATGGTGTTACTTTGAAATCGTTAAATGTATTTGTATCGGCACCTCTTACTCGGGATATTGTTGAGTATGAATTCAGTCCATCTTTACCTATGTCAACGGCACACTCCTGAATATTTGAAGAACTGCATAATTCCCACTCCCCTGCTGTCGAGGCTGCATTTATATACCCGGCAATTGTGCCGTTCACAGAACCGTCCCTATTGCTGAATGCAGCAAAGTCTAAGATGCCGCCATTATTATGCAGATCATCACTGTCTATAGATACTACACAGTCAGTATTCCATAATCCGTAGTTTACGCAGTAGAGATCAAGTATACCGTTATTATTTGTGTCTCCGGTCAGATCTGTCTCATCTTCCATCGGATAGGGTGTGAAGTGTATTACCGCAAATCTGTCATCATAGGGCGTTTCCGCGAAATCACGGTTTTTCAGAGTTACAGGTGAATCTGAAATCTTTTCATTAGTTCCGTAATACATGGTAACAAAAAATTGTGAAATGTCGCATGATTCAGTGTCAGGTGAAAGTGTTATCTCAACCCAGTCGCTGCTCCCGCCTGCGGAAATTTCATTAATCAATGGGCCTGCGTAAGAAGCAGAAGAAATAATCAGAAAAACAGAAATCACAGTAATAGTTTTCATCGGACACCGGTTTCAATCGTTTTATACTAATACGATCGAAACCGGCTGCTGATAAAAAATTTTTTAAATTTTATGTTTTTTTTGGTAGCGGTATATTTTTGGGGGCACAGCGCTTCGCGCTGTGCCTTAAATGGGGGATTACGGGGGGCAGCGCCCCCGTAATCCCCCATACTCAGCGTATGCGGAGCATACGCACCCCCGAAAATAATTTGCTGCCATTTCTATTAATATTTTCAGTCGGAAAAAATCCTTGATTAATGTCTGCTCGAATATTTAGTAGTAATTTACGTAAGTTTTTATAAATTGATGGTAAAATTGCTCTCCGCCGCGGCGGAGATAAAATACCACCGGTTTTCGAACAGTTACTAATTTACCGGATAATATTGATAATTGTCATTTTCGCCAGGTTCAGCCCGGTGGAAATCTGTTTACCGATACCTGCGGAGCTCTCACAGCTTTAAACTTATATGAACAATCTGGAGAAATATATATGATGGATATAGATGATATAATGAACGACGGCAGTGAATTTACAATTGATGCGGATCTCCTGGAGGGGGATCTTATTTCCCTTGATCACGTTCTCCCTGAACAGCTCTACCTGATACCGATCAGGTACCGTCCCATATTTCCCGGAATCGTTACCCCTCTGATAATATCTCACGGAAGATTTACAAAGATTATTGACCGTGTATTGAATGAATCACGAACCATAGGTCTGGTACTGATTAAAGATGACGAAAAGGGTGAGATTAATTTTGAAGACCTTTATACTTATGGGACAGCGGCGAGAATTCTGAAAAAAATTAATCTCCCCGACGGCGGAATTAATGTCCTTATAAACAGTGTTAAACGATTCAGAATAAAGGACGCGATTGAAAAGAAAAAGAATCTTCTGGCTGAAGTGGAATATCTCGAAGATATAACAGATAAAAAATCGAAGATGGAGGTTAAAGCTTACACTAGAGAAGTTCTCTCTCAGCTTAAACTTTTATCTGATAATAATCCGCTCTTTACGGAGGAGATGAAGCTTACAATGCTCAATGTTGAAGAGCCTGGTAAGATTGCCGACTTTGTAACTTCACTCCTTAATATCGAAAAGCATGAATATCAGGATGTACTTGAAACAATAAATGTCCGGAGCCGTCTGGGTAAAGTACTTCATCTGCTTCATAAAGAGATGGAGGTTGTGGATGTTCAGAAGAAGATTCAGCATCAGATCGGCGAGAAGATTGACAAGCAGCAGAAGGAGTTTTTTCTTCGTGAGCAGCTGAAGGCGATAAAAGTTGAGCTTGGCCTGGAAGAGGATGAAAAGAGCGCCGATGTTAAAGAGATGCGGAGAAAGCTTGAAGAGCTTAAACTTAAAGGTGAAGTTCACGATAAGCTTGTTGAAGAGATCGACCGTTTCACATTTATGGAGCCCTCTTCATCTGAATACTCTGTTGCAAAAAATTATATAGATACTGTACTTTCACTTCCGTGGAGCAAGGCCACAGTTGATTCAATAGATCTGGACAGGGCTGAAAAAATTCTTAACCGTGATCATTACGGACTTGAGGATGTTAAGCAGCGTATCCTTGAATTTATTGCGCTCAGAAAAATAAAGCCCGACGCGCGGGGTTCGATTATCTGCCTTGTGGGGCCTCCGGGTGTGGGGAAGACATCTCTGGGTAAGTCGATTGCCGCCGCTCTCAACAGAAAATTTTTCCGCATTTCACTTGGCGGAATGAGGGATGAAGCCGAGATCAAAGGACACAGAAAAACATATATCGGTGCAATGCCTGGGAAGATTATACAGGGACTTAAAATCAGCAAAACAAACAATCCTGTTTTTATGCTTGATGAAATCGATAAAATGGGTCAGAGTTTTCAGGGCGATCCGGCCTCGGCGCTTCTTGAAGTGCTTGATCCGGAACAGAATGTTGAGTTCAGGGATTACTATCTCGATCTCCCCTTTGATCTATCCGATGTGCTTTTTATAACCACAGCAAATACACTCGACACGATTCCTCAGGTGCTTGCCGACAGGATGGAGGTTATCCGTCTCTCAGGTTATATTGCCATGGAGAAATATGAAATTGCGCGGAAATATCTCCTCCCCAAGCAGCTGAAGATGCACGGTCTTGAGAAGAACAGTGTCAAGATAGAGAAGAACGGTTACCTGAACATAATCAGCGGATGGGCCCGGGAATCCGGTGTCCGTAATCTCGAGCGCAATATAGAAAAGATCTGCAGGAAGACGGCAACTCTTGTGGCGAAGAATAAACCGGTACCCGAAACAGCTCTGACAGATGAGCAGATCCGCGAGTATCTCGGTATTGAAGTTTATCATGAGGAGGAGAAGCTCATGATAAACAAGCCGGGGATTGTTACAGGCCTGGCCTGGACTTCCCTTGGCGGGGCTACCCTTACTATTGAATCCATAGCTGTTAAGGTTAAAAGCGGCGCCGGACTGAAGCTTACAGGGCAGCTTGGCGATGTAATGACCGAATCGGCTAATATCGCATATACTTATATAAATCATTTTCTGGAAGATGATGAAAGGGCCAGAAATGTTTTTGACAACTATCTTGTCCATGTTCATGTACCGGCAGGTGCAACCCCCAAGGATGGCCCATCGGCCGGTATTACCATCGCCTCATCAATTTACTCCATGATAACAGGTAAAATGGCAGGGAATGATGTTGCAATGACAGGGGAGCTTACACTTTCGGGTAAAGTTCTACCCATAGGGGGACTTAAAGAGAAGGTAATTGCCGCAAAAAGAGTTAATATAAAACATATAATTATACCTTCCGACAACAGGAAAGATCTTGAAGATATTCCGGAATATATAAAAAAAGGGCTGACATTTCACCCTGTTAGTGATATAATAGAGGTACTGGAAATATGTTTTAAGAAAAAGAGATGATTTTTCCTGAAACATATTATAAAATGGATAACCGGTATTTAAGGGAAGAAAACATGGCAGGGGGCTTTAGTTATTATGGAATTTTTTAATCTTATTGAGATGATAGTTAAGGATATTGTTGATGAAGTTCTTGCGAAAGAGGATGATTTTAAGAGTATAAAATATCACAGAAATGACATAATAGCTTATGTACTGAACAGAGTCCCTCCAAGATATGTAACAGGTGAAAGGGGTATTATTCACAGCAGAATTGATCCCAGGCTTAAATACCAGCAGCATACCGATATTCTTTTTCTTACATACGAAGCAATAGGTCTGTTCTCTAAAAGGAGAACTACAGAGATTGAAGAGAAGAGCGGTGAGAGTGAAAAACTTTCAGGTCTTATACCGCATATGATAGGCGAGGCTCTTGAAGAGACTACTCTGTCTGTTATCCCTGACCTTAAGATAACACTTTTACATAATGATAAACCGGCTGAGATGATGGATCTTGGATGGAAAAATCCCTATATTGCCTCAAAAGCCACTAGAGGATATTTTCATTTCTGGCCGAGATATATTCAGGATAGTATGAGCTCTTCTGATCATGCTGAATTCACTCTGGTTTTTGAGCATCCTAAATTCGAAAACCGTACTGTCAAGGTGCGGTCTAAAGTGAATAAGAAAAATGACCTGGGGAACACTCAATCAATCCCGCTTATTCTTCTTAAACTCAAAGATGGTGTCTCTTCAGAGTTTTTATGTGAGGATTAAGAATTCTGTTCTCTCTTTTTTTCACGTTTTGCTTTAAAGAATTCACTGAGCAGTGTTGAGCATCTGTCCCGGAGAACTCCCCATTTTATTTCCGGGATATGATTCATCAGACTGTTCCCGCAAATATCAAAGACTGTTCCGCATGCTCCGTATTTTATATCTTCAGCTCCGATAATTACACATTTTATTCTTGAGTGGACTATGGCTCCGGCGCACATGGCGCAGGGTTCTTTTGTTACATACAAATTACATCCGGTAAGTCTCTCATTATTCAGATGAATCGATGCATTTCTTATAGCGATTATCTCCGCATGGAGTGTCGGGTCACTCTTCTCTCTGTTCTCATTTGACCCGACGGCGATGATCCTCCCGTCTTTTACTATTACTGCACCAACGGGAATCTCATCTCTCCGGTAAGCTTCAGCAGCAAGCGAGAGAGCATATTCCATATACTCTTCGTCAGTCATTGCTAACTGCATTTATTGATTATAATATCAGCAAGTTTACGTTTCGGAACGTAGTGAGTCCCTTCGCTGTCACGGTAGTATTTTATATCCTCACCGTTATCGATCTCTTTTATTACAACTTTTTCAACGGGGTATCCAAGCGCAATTACAAGTTCGATTGTGTAATCATCGGATATTTTAAGCTCTGCAGCTAGGCCCTCTCTGTCAATCGATCCGATTATACATCCACCCATCTCTTTAGATGCGGCACCGAGGAGTATTGTCTGTGCCGCAATTCCATGGTCCCATTTGACATTAGATGAAATCTTTTTATCTGAAAGAATTACTATATATGCAGAGGGTCGTTCGCCATCTGACGGTCCATCCCAGTCGGGAAGATAACCTGCCCATTTCAGATAGGGGAACACTGAGTTGCGTTCTGCATACTCTGCTACATAATATTTAAGAGGCTGCAGATTCGAGCCTGATGGTATAAGTCTTGCATTATCAATCAGTTTCAGAAGAGCAAGCCTTGGTATCTCTCTGCTTTCATCAAATCTTCTGTAACTTCTATTACGTTTAACAATCTCATGAAATTTCATGGTTTACCTCACTTTTATAAGTTGGTGTAATTTAATTAGAAAGACAAAAAATGGTCAAGGAAAAATGTTGATAGAAAACGGCTGTACGGCAGCATTACAAAGACCGGTGGTCTTTTGTTATATCTGCGCCGCAGTTCATTGGAATATAATCCCCGAAAGCCTGTTTACAGCCATGGATTGAGAAGGTTTACTCCTGTTAGTTTAAAATCCGGAGTGTTTCTTGTAACAAGAGTAAAGTTAAACTCGATGGCTGTGCATGCGATGAGTGAATCGATTACTGATATCTGAATTCCGGATTTCTTAAGTCTTGCTCTCTCTTCACCCCATCTTAATGCTATATTGTCATTAACCTGAAGGGTCGAATTTTTATAGGCATCAATTATTTTACTAAACCAGATGATGAGATCATTCTTTCTTTTCCCTTCCGGAAGAATATCTATTCCATATTTCAATTCACCAAGGGTAAGTGAGGATATATATAGATCTTCCTCTTCGCAATCAGAAAACCAGTTTAAAACATTCTTATCGGGCTTTTTGGAAATAAGTTCAGATATTACACATGTATCTAAAATATAACTCATAGAATGATATCCCTTCCGTAATCTTTATCCCGAGAAATATTAAGATTTAAATCCTTATGCGGTCTATTAAGCAGCAGTTCTTTTTTCAAATTCCCTTTCCGTATTTTATTGTCATATGTCTCAACACTTATTAAATAAGCAACAGGTTCACCATGTCTGGTGATTAATTGAGGTTCCCCTTCAATTGCATTATTTATAACTTCAGAGATGCAGTTTTTTGCTGTTTGAATCTGCCATGTATTTCTTTTCATATCTTTATTCATATTGTTTAATATTTTAATCTAGACTGTCTGGCTTGAATATATAAAAATTACGTTCAATGTCAACTTTTTTTTATTCAATATATTTTTCTACACTGGTAATGAATTATTTTAGGGGGTGCTGCCCCCGTAATCCCCCATTTCAGTCGCAGCGCGAAGCCCTGTGCCTCCAAAAATAAACTGTACTCTTGAATCCGGTTTATTTTATTGACTCAATTTAATTCTTATAATTAACTAGTTCTATGGGCATCTAATCGTTTTTAAAATCAAATCAATTTATATTTATGGATAGTATGAAAAAAATAATAACCGGTTTACTCCTTTCTTCTTTCATCTGCATCGCTCTTCCCGTTTCTGCTCTGGATAGACCGGTTGAAGAAGTTACCGCATATAATACTACAGGTAAAATTACCGTATATCCCGGTGAAAAATTTTTCGCTGTAATTGCCGTGGGGATTCCCGATGATTCATATATTTATGCAAATCCCAAAGGGAAAGGTATAGGGAAAGCCACTGAGATAGTATTTGAAGAAATAAAGTATATTAAATCTTCTGAGGTCCGCTATCCCGAAGGTGAAAGTTATCTTGCAAAGGGTGATACCGATCCTGTAAACAGGTACACGAAGATTGTACGGTTTCCGGCAGCTTTTACTCTAAGTGATAAAATTTTACCGGGAGATTATTCGATCAACGCCAATATGTCCGCTCTTTTATGTACTGACGATTCATGTCTCCCTGTCGAAAGAACCGTCAGTATACCCTTCAGCGTAAAGAGAGGTAAAGGGAGTCCCTCTTCATTGAAAATGAATCATATGAGTGAATTTCTATCTCTGAAGAGAAGTACCCCCTCAGTTATTTCTGCCGATGTTAAAGGTGCCGGGATTACCGGATCCGGTGAAGATTCAGGAATTCCTGAAAGTATCGAATTTACTCCGCAGTATCCAGAAGGGGAGATTACAGGTATTTTCAAAGCTATACTTTTTGGTCTTATAGCAGGATTTATCCTTAACTTTATGCCCTGCGTACTCCCAGTTGTCAGTCTTAAAATAATGTCATTTGTTATGAATGCCGGAGAGAACAGGAGAGTTATTGTCACCCAGGGCTTTCTCTTCTCTGCAGGTATTCTTGTAAGTTTTCTTATTCTGGCTGTACTTGCCGCAGTCTTCGGATATCAATGGGGTGCCCTGTTTCAGAATCGGTTTTTTCTTATTATTATGACCTCTTTTATTTTTGCAATGGCTTTATCGCTCTTCGGGGTTTTTACCTTCAATATACCTTTCATGGCCGGGAGAGCAGTTTCAAGAACAAGAGGGATCTATTCAGATGCTTTTATTAAAGGGATAGCGGCTACACTTCTGGCAACTCCCTGCAGCGGGCCCTTCCTCGGAGGGACTCTGGCATGGACACTGACCAGACCGCCCGGTGTTATCTTTGTTATATTTGTATCTGTTGGTATAGGGATGGCTCTACCTTATATGCTCCTTGCTCTGAATCCTTCGTTGCTCCGTTTTGTACCGAAGCCGGGAGTATGGATGAACAATTTTGAAAAAGCAATGGGATTTCTTCTAATGTTTACTGTTGTTTATCTTCTTGGAATTCTTGACGGTTCCGGACGGATGGGGCTGATTCTTTTTCTTCTGTTTTTGTCTGTGGGGTTGTGGCAGTTCGGAGAATTCGGTTCGATTGTTTCCGCAAAATGGAAAAGGATTCTATCATTCATTATATTACTGCTAATTGCAGCAGCAGGATACGGTTTGTCTTTTAATTATTTTTATAAAGATAAAGTCTTATCCTACGAAAAAATCGATTTCAGTACAGATAGAATTTTACAGAACCGGGATAAGGGTATAATTACAGTTCTTGAATATACTGCCGACTGGTGTCCGAATTGTTCACTTGTTGAAAAGCTGGCGCTTCAGAGCGATGAAGTTCAGAGACTCTTTGCAAAAGATAACATCGAGTTTATGGTAGCAGACTTAACCGTTAGAAATCCTCAGGCTGAGTCGCTCATGGCAAGACTGGGGAGCAGATCGATCCCCCTCCTTGTTGTTTTCCCTCCTGGATCAGGTTTTAATTCTCCATTATGCCTGCGGGATATTTATTCATCAGAAGATGTAGTTTCTGCTGTGGAAAGGGCTGTAAAATTTCTAAAGAAATAGGGGGTGTTATATGGTTCATAATAATGTACTTCCTGATGATTTAAGTAATCAGAAAGCATTTTTTATAGATATGGACGGGGTCATAAATAAGGGGAATCATCTTATTCCAGGCGCGGCTGAGTTTGTGGAAAAACTTAAAGCCGGGAATTATAAGTTTCTGTTTATCACAAATAATTCATACTTTACCCCCGAGGAGCTGCGTGACCGTCTTGCCGATCTCGGTATAGTCGTAGAACCGGAGCATTTTTACACATCGGCCATGGCCACGGCAAGATTTCTTAAATATCAGAGGAAGAGTTTCAGTGCATATGTTATCGGCGGGAAGGGGCTGAAGAAAGAGCTTGAAGCTGTGGGGGTTACTCTTACTAATAATAAGCCTGACTATGTAATAGTAGGTGAAACAGAGGAGTATGATTACGGTAAGATAATTGAAGCTACTTTTCTTATTGAAGAGGGGGCAAAATTTATAGCTACCAATCCCGATATTACAGGGCCGACTCCACGGGGGCCTGTTCCTGCGTGCGGAGCTCTTGTTGCCCCTATTGAAAAGGTTACGGGAGTGAAGGCTTATTTTCTCGGTAAACCGAATCCTGCCATGATGTACTGGGCCAGAAAAAGACTGAAGGTTCACACGATGAACTCATTCATGATCGGCGACAGGATGGATACGGATATTGTCGGCGGACTTGAAGCTGGGATGACATGCTGTCTTGTCCTTTCAGGAGTTACCACACTTGAGATAATGAATAAATATCCTTATCAGCCCGATTATATTTTTAATTCAATAGCGGATATCGATCCCGATAATATAATTTCCCGATGGGATATGAAGAAGGGGTAAATTTTTCAGGAGCTAAGTCCCCGCACCCCGGTCCTTGGCAAAGCAAATTCATTGCCAAGGACCGGGATGCGGGGCAATGTCATTAAGTTAAGAGATTTGGAAATCCCGGAACTTTACACATAGCCCCCTAAATCCCCCGGAGGGGGACTTAAAAGACATTTGTTTTAAAAAAAATTATGTTAAAATTAATGAATTTTGCGATATTGTTTTAAAGTCCCCCTCCGGGGGATTTAGGGGGCCGGGCATTTGATGCTGCAAAATGATGTATGACGAATTTAGAATCTCTTAACTTAATGACATTGGGTGCGGGGGCTTAGGTAGAGTGAATATCATTATTACCACCAAAAAATGAGTATTTACTAATTATAAAACAGTCTTCGAACATTAAATCTTGACTAAAATAAAATTGATTTTAATCTCGCCCCGTAGAGTTTAAATTGAAATGTGAAGCTGCAGAAAAGGAATTATATGAATAACGATATTTTTAAAAGATTATTTGAAGTCATTGGTGAACGGAAAAAAGCCTCCCCTGAAAGTTCCTATGTGGCTAAACTGATGCATCGCGGAACTGAAAAAATCAACAGCAAAATAACAGAAGAGGCCGGAGAGGTCTGCGAAGCTGCCCTGGAAGATGATAAAGAGCACCTCGTTTATGAAATATGTGATCTCCTGTTCCATACTTTTGTACTTGCTTCACATAAAGATATAGTAATAGATGATATAAAGGCAGAATTTGAAAGACGGTTCGGAACAAGCGGACTTGCAGAGAAAGCCGGGAGAGATAAAAATGAATCTGAATGAAACTGATAGAATAAAATTCGCCCTTCCATCGAAGGGGCGCCTTAAAGACCCTACAATTGAACTGCTTAAAAAAGCCGGATTCAAGTTCAGGGCAACGGGTCGGAATCTTTACGCCACGTGCACCAACTATGACATTGTATTTATATTTGTAAGAGCTGACGATATCCCCGTGCTGGTTGAATCCGGAGTTATTGATCTTGGAATTACAGGAAGTGATTTAATTATCGAAAGAAAAGCTCAAGTTGCAGAGATTCTACCCCTGGGTTATGGTCAGTGCCGGCTGTGTGTAGCAGTAAAGGAAGGATTTGAAAATGAGAGCCTTGATTCCCTGAAGGGGAAAAATATTGCCACATCATTCCCGGTTATGACGCATGATTATTTTAAAAGAAACAATGTAGATGTCAACTGCATAGAAATGAACGGATCTGTCGAGATAATGATTTTAAAGGTTTTCAAAGAGATCGGAGTTTATGAAACAACTCTTATCACAAAAAGAGAACTGGCCGATGACGAAAGAATTGTCAGAATAAAAAGAAGAATAGAAGGTGTGCTTGTAGCAAACCAGTACAGCATGCTTGAGTATAATATCAAAGAGAGTCTGCTTAAAAACGCGGAAAAGATCACCCCCGGATTTAATTCCCCCACAATTTCAAGTCTCGATAAGGACGACTGGCTTTCTGTAAAAGTTATGGTTAAAAAATCCGAAGTGGTTCTTGTAATGGATAAACTCGAAGCATTGGGAGCCACGGCAATAATTGAAACAGAGATAGTGAACTGCAGGCTGTAGTACTCTGACCGTATGATTTTGAGTCAATAGTTTATCAGCTATAAACTTAAAATCCCCCCGTTTCGCTTTGCTCAACATCCCCCTTTAATAAAGGGGGTTATGAAATCCCGAAAGTCAAAACCCTCTTTATTAAAGAGGGTAACCATAGGCCGGGAGATTTTCCGGTATTATCTAAAAAACTATTTGATGAGAAATCATCCTGTCTAAGCAGCAGTATACATACATACTTCTACAAATCCATAGAAAATTTATCTCCACCGGAGGATGATTTAATCTGAAGAAATTTTAAATCTCCCCCGCAGGTGGGGCATTTCTGAACATCATCTCTTACCGGATAGTCGTTTCCGCAGAAAGGACATTTGTTCTGTACATATTTAAACTGAAACTCCGGGAAAATATAAAATGTTTCCCCGTCTCTCTGATCGGTCTTTGCAATTCTCTTTTTAATCATATCATTGATTTCATATATGACAATATCATTCCAGCCGGTTTCACCTTTTATGATATCTTTTGTGATTTCTCCGTGATGTTTTGCCGCGGCTTTCAATATTGCTTCACGTATAAGCTCTGGTCTCAGCACCATCCCTGAGCGGAACACTTTAAAACCGGAAATCAGCAAAGGGAGACCGGAGACGAAAAAAATTCCCGCTGCAATAAGACGTGAAGTCATCCCGGAGGCTGCTATTACAAAGAGCAGACCCATCAGCTCGGATACAAGTCCTGTAATAATCATGGCTGAACCTGTAATTATTTTAAAGGCCATATTACCACTGCTCCTTTGTTCTTTTATTCAGTTCATCACCCATGGCTGTAAAATAAGTTTCAATATTCTTTATTGTAAAAAGAGTTTCGGTCTCTTTTAACATCTTTGAAGCGAACTCAGCAGGATGAATACCTGAAAAATCGGTTTCCAGTTTTTTTTCAAGCTCTTTCAGGTGTCCGGCAAACTTCAATGATATTTCCGGAACGTCAATTTTTAACGTCGGGAGTTCTGAATAGGTATCTTCTGTTTTTTTTACATCTTTAACGCTTTTCAGGAAAGTGTTCATCCCTTCCTTTATTCCGCGGATCAGTGCAATGAAAGAGACCGATTGCTTAATCCCCTCAGTAAGCGACCGGAAGACTCTGTTTAGTTCACCGGTTTCTATAAGACTACCCTCTATATCTTTCCTGTTATCGGAAAAGGGCTCTCCGCAGAAATCGCAGAAATAGATGTTCTTTTCATTTTTTGAAAAACACTTTCTGCATTTACCGGAACGTTTTGAATCCGATCCGGTAAAGAGAAACTTCTCATCTCCATGCAGTACCGCAAGAGTGTTTGAAAAGGCCGCTTTCTTTATAAGAATATCCATATCTGTTGTAAGATTCTGAATTTTTTCAGTAATCATGGAAAACTCGGTGTAAAGATTGTTCCAGTGATCACGGGCATTGCTGTCAAGTTCAAGGAGTTCTTTCTCTCTGGTTCCCCACTTTGTACGTACAGCTTCTATTGCAGAAAGGAGAGCATCTCTTTTTTTTAAAATAACTTCTTTTTCATCTTCAATTTTTTTCATATTAAAAAAATTAGTTATAAATCCGAAACCTGTACTCAGCTCATCAATTTTCCTGTTGAAAACCGATATTTCATCTTCAAGAAGATTTATCTCTGCTTTTATTTTCTCCTCTTTTTTATCAAGATCACTGTTTGTTTTTTTAAGGCTGGCGAAGTATGATAAACTGTTTTTACTTAATCCTTTAATTTCACTATCGAGTTTTCCCTTCTGCTCTTCAAGTTTTATCAGATTCTGTTTAAATTTTTTCCCCTGCTCTATCAGGCTCTCTTTGTAAAGGTCTCTCACTTCCTTCGGGAATTTTTCAGGATCTTTGAAAAACTCATCCTGAAGAAATTCAATCTCCGCTGTACGGACCTTGATTACATTATTGAAGTTGGTGTTAAAGTGAGCCTGGATTCTGTTCAGTTTTTCATCTATCTCTGATGCAGTTAAGATAGAAGTTTCAATAAACTCCACCATCCCCTTAAGAGTTCCCATTATAATACCTCCCCTGATGGTTCGACTCCATCGACACCCCTGGTTTTTAGACGCAATCTATTTTCAAGAGACCAGATGAAATTACCTGATCCTGCATTTTCCCAGTAGAGCGGACAGGCTCCCTTGCAGAGAATCTTCATGCTGCACTTTTTACAAACCGGCGGGATATATCTCTTCTCTCTGAAGTAGAGAGCTTCGTCGCTGTTCCATATTGAACTAAACGAACTCTTCAGCAGATTCCCTATCCCTTTGCTGTAGCTTGAACATGGGAGAACATCCCCGGCAGGGTTAATCGATAAGAGACCGGATACGCAGGCGCATGACTTTGATCCGAGATTGTGATCTACCGGATTAAACATGCAGTATGGAGTAGGTGAATACCAGACGAATTTTATTCCGGTCTCTTCGCTGTATTTCAGTACAGGTTCGATGATAGATGAGATGGATGAGTATCCGATGTTTACATTCTCATTATCTTTTGCTATCCCCGTTGCGATAATCATATTCATGGAGAGGTATTTTGCATCGAATTCATTTTTTACAAATTTTACAAGGGGGATAAGGTGATCTCTGTTCCATCTGCATATTGTAGTATTGGTGTGGGTATGTATCCCGGCCTGTTTAAGATTATGTATTGCAGCAACGGTATTTTTGTACGCGCTGCTGTTCCCGGTTATACGGTTATGAAGAAGTTCATCGTGTGATTCAAGGCTGACCTGTGCGGAATGAAGTCCAGCTCCGGCAAATTTTTTTACAAGCTCTTTATCCGATGATCTTACTCCGTTGGTTATCAGGTTTGTTCTCATCCCTTTTTTTACTGCGTATTCTATAAGTTCAGGGAGGTCATTCCGCTTTTATCTATAATCAGCTTTATCTGGTCAACTGTCATCTCTTTGAAGTCATCACCGCGGTAAGGGCTTGAGGCGTAGCAGAAGTCGCATCTGTTCTGGCACTTATATGTAACTGCAATCTCCGAGAGAACAGGAAATTTTATACTGTCGGGATTATAATCGATTACAGATATATTTGTGGCTGATTTGTAATCATCGTTCATAACTGCACTTAACGATTTTACTATTCCAGTGAGATCATTTAATATAACATTTTTAGCTGTACCATATTTACTGTTTATGTAATCGACTGTCACGGCTGCTCCTGCTTTTTTCTCATAGAGAGAGTAAAGCATCTCAAAACCGGTACTGTTCAGATGCTGAATTCTGTCGGGTCTGATAATCAGCAGGGAATCCTCCTGACGCAGATAAATGACCTCCGATGTTCCGGCTACGAAAGAGTCTATTTCACGTAAAATTTCACTATTCATGTTTATATCCTAAAAGCTCGACACGCAGGCAGAGTGACAGGCCGAGTGGCAAGCCGAGTGTACACATGCCGAGTGGCAAGCCGAATGGCACGCCGAGTGTACACATGCAGAGTGACAGGCCGAATGGCATGCCGAGTGACATGCATCGTAACTGAATGATGAAATGTTCTCTATACCCGATGCCGCAGCGGATTCCGCAGCCTTGATGTCGGGCTGTTTGAAAAGAGATTCCACATTTTCAACTATTGAGGCTGAAAAATTTTCCACATTTTCAACTATACCTTCGGCAAAATCTTTTAAGCCCTCCGCGGCAGATCCCCCCTGATCTGCAATTTTACTGAAAAAACCTGCGGGATCACCGGGGACAGGTGAAGCGGGAATAATACTTCCGGCATATTTTTCCGGATCTGAAGTAAATGTATCATTGATAATAATCCATCCGGAATTGCCGCTGAAATAATCTTTCCGTTTATCAGGAGAGGATGCTGTAAAATCCCTCCAGTGCCGGTCAATTTTCTCTGTATAAAGTTCAGCCGTTTTCTCAATATCTCCTTTCCAGATTTTTGACTGAAGTGATTTCCCTGTGCTTTTAAGTATCAGAGGTATTTTTCTTTTATCCAGTGTGCCGTCAGAGGCAATGGATAATATAAACTGTTTTTCGTAAGGAGTAAGATCCTCCCCTTCAGATTTGATAACGGCAACCTGAAGCGGATTGCGGTTAAGAATATCTATGTACCCCCTGTTGAACAAATCCATTACTATAAGTGCTATACTTTTTGACGGTTTGTTTAGAAACATTGCGGCTTCAACAGGATTTAGATTTTCTATTATCTCACCTGTTCTGAAGGTCTCTATCTGTATCTCCGGCGCTATATATTCAGGTTTCTTTTCGAAGCGTTTTTTAATAGATGGGTGAATTTTCAGAATCATCAGCAGAAG
>PGXT01000055.1:0-37845 GCA_002839285.1 Spirochaetae bacterium HGW-Spirochaetae-5
AATGACATCACTGCCTGATACAAAAGGATACTTCGGGAAATATGGCGGACGATTTGTCCCCGAGACTCTCATAAAAACACTAAAAGAGATTGAAGATGGCTATGCGTCATTCGCAGCAGATGAAGCCGAACAAAAAAAGCTGAAAAAAATGCTTTCAACATACGCAGGACGGCCGACTCCGGTTTACCACGCTGAAAGATTATCAGAACGGCACGGTGTAAATATATACTTTAAACGTGAGGATCTTGTACATACGGGCTCGCACAAGCTTAACAATGCCCTTGGACAGGCACTGCTTGCAAAGTATATGGGTAAGACACGGATCATTGCCGAAACCGGCGCAGGACAGCATGGAGTGGCTACGGCAACCTGTGCTGCTCTTCTGGGGCTTGAGTGCGAAGTTTTCATGGGGAGCGTTGATGTAGCGCGCCAGTCTCCTAATGTAAAGCGGATGAAACTTCTTGGTACAAAGGTAACTCCCGTGGAATCAGGGAGTAAAACATTAAAGGATGCCATAAATGCCGCCATGAAAGACTGGGTCAGGACCGTTCAGAACACTTACTATCTTTTGGGCTCAGTTGTGGGACCGCACCCTTTCCCGGTAATGGTTCGAAATTTCCAGTCTGTAATAAGTGAAGAAGCTATTCCGCAGTTCCGTGACGTAGCCGGATGCGATCCCGATTTTGTAATTGCCTGTGTGGGGGGAGGGAGCAACGCAGCAGGAATCTTTGCTCACTACAAAAACATCCCCGGTGTAAAACTTATAGGAATCGAAGCGGGTGGCCGTTCATCAAAAGATGGAGATCACAGCGCAAAGCTTAACTATGGAAGGCCGGGGATAATGCACGGAAACCATACTTATGTTCTGCAGACAAAAGAGGGGAATGTAATGCCGGTACATTCTATTTCAGCGGGACTCGATTATCCATCAGTCGGAGCTGAACACAGTCATTTTCATGATTCAGGTATTGCCGCTTACCATACATGCAGCGACACAGAGGCTCTAAGCGCATTCAAAGAGCTTAGTCTATGTGAAGGGATAATCCCGGCGCTTGAGAGCAGTCACGCACTGGGGTATCTCCTGACCAACAGCGAAAAATATAAAGGTAAAAATGTTCTAATCAACCTCTCCGGCAGAGGGGACAAGGATATGCCGATCATCGAGGAGGAACTCGGGCTATGAAAAAATATAACGGATTCTATTTAATGGGAAACTACCCCGACAAAGACACATTCATAAAAACAGCAGTTAAGGGACTTGAGCATTTCGACTTTCTGGAAGTTGGAATCCCATTCAGTGACCCTAACGCCGATGGAGACGTAATCTCCGATGCAGCGCAGACTCTGCTCGACAGGAACTGCACATTCAGTGACATATCTGAAAGTATTAAAACTATAAGAAAAAGTATCCCCGTTGAAAAGGATATCTACATAATGACATATGCAAATATTATATACAATATGGAAATACCTGCTTTCAACACATTCTGTAAAGAGAACGGTGTGAAGGGACTAATTCTCCCGGACGTGCCCTTCTGTGAAAAAGAATTCTTTGCGCCACTTGGACTGGACCCGCAGATAAAACTTATAAACTTCATGACACCGGAGAGCACAACTGAGTCGATCGACGTGGCTGCAGAAGCATCTGAAAATTTCATCTACTTCGTATCGATGAGAGGAATAACCGGAACAGACTTTAACCTGGACAAAGAGACAATGGAAAAAATCGATTACGCGAAGAGCAGATCAAAAGTTCCAGTTGTAACCGGGTTTGGAATTAAGAGTAAAGACTCAGCTGCAAAGGCAATGGAACATAGTGACGGGTTTATTATAGGTACCGCGCTTATAGAGGCCTTGAATACCGGCGGATATGAAAAGTACGCGGAGTTTGTGGATGGGTTGTTTTAAGAACGATCAAGACTACAACATCACCGATCAGCCCCCGCACCCCCGGAGGGGGCAAAGCAGAAAATTTATACAATATTATTTTTAAATTAATCCTTGCCCCCTCCGGGGGTGCGGGGGCCGGAAAAGTATTATTGCATATCCGGTGTTGAAATAAAGATAATAACTGTTATTCATTAATTAAAAAACGCCGGATGGGAGAGTCCGGCGTTTCGAATGGTATTGCGATGTTGGCTCAGAATTTTATTGAAGAAGCTGAAGTACAGTCTGTGACTTCGAATTCGCCTGGGCTAGCATTGAAGTCGCTGCCTGTGTCAGAATCTGATATCTTGTGAATGAAGACATCTGCTCTGCCATATCTGTATCTCTAATACGGCTCTCAGAAGCCTGCACGTTTTCATAAGCGTTCATTAAACCTTTAGCTGAATGCTCAAGTCTGTTATAGTATGCACCAAGGTCTGCTCTCTGTTTTGAAATGATTCTAAGAGCTTCGTCAGCAAGTCCGATTACAGAGTTTGCTTTACCGGGAGTTGACAGAGATATAAATGTAAGTACTGTCGGGTTCCTCAGACCAAGCGCAGCTGTAGTCATAGTTTCAATGAAAACTCTCTCTCTCTGATGCATGTTAGGTCCCATATGAAACCACATAGACGCAGTAGGATGCAGTCTTGCAAAAGATCCGGTAAGGAGCTTCATCTTGTTAAATTCAGCCTGAGACGCGATTCTATCGATTTCATCTACAAGTTCTGAAACCTCGATCTGTATCAGCTGTCTGTCTTCATCTGTATAAGTACCGTTTGCAGATTGTACAGCAAGAACTCTGATTCTCTGAAGTATTTCGTGAGTTTCGTTAAGATAACCCTCAGCTGTCTGAATTAGAGACATACCGTCTTCAGTGTTTCTTTCCGCCTGTCTTAAACCCTGTATCTGTGATCTCATCTTTTCAGAAACAGCAAGTCCGGAAGCATCATCACCGGCTTTGTTAATACGCATACCTGATGAGAGTTTTTCCACATCTTTAGTTAAGCTCCAGTCATGGAATTTTAGAGTTCTGTGAGAGAAAATCGCAGCGATGTTGTGGTTTATTATCATTATATTCCTCCTTGAATTTAAACGTCGTCATCCTTGACAACATTAAAAATTTTCCTTTTACATAAACAAAGTCGTCAGTTCAAAAAATTTACAGGACAGCAATAGCAGGCAATTATTGGCATTTAAAGCCATTTATACTAAAATATATAAGAATATTAACCAGATATTATCCAATATCTATTTTTTTCATTTTTTTAAAAAAAATATTTGTACTGGCAGAGAATCAATTTAACATCAACACTCAGGGTGGTTCCCGGAACTCCGTTTCCGGAACCGCAGTATTCCAGAGTGGATTATAAAGGGCTACAACCCTTAAATCCTGCAAATATCGAGTTTCAGGACTATTCTTTATTAAATTTTAGGATCAGTAAAAATGGCTAAATACAATGGAAAGACTTTCGGAGGGGGAAATGGCGGAAAAAAATCCCCGTTTTCTTCCGGTTCAAATAAATTCAATATTAAAAAAAATATAAATACTGAAAAAGTTGATAATATTATTAACGCAATAATTATCATTGTAAAAAGTATTTTAGTAAATCTCCCCGGTTTCGCAAGAAATTATAAAACCACATTAATAGGCCTTGGAACGGGATTTGTCATAGCCTTCGGAGTAATTCTTGTGCTCGATTTCAATAAAGTGCAGAACCTGGCCACTTATCAGCCCGATATCACAACTAGAATCTATGACAAAAACGGAATAATTATTTCAGAACTTTTTACTGAAAAAAGAGAAATTGTACCATATGAAAAAATTCCGAAGAATCTGATAAACGCTTTTATTGCCATCGAAGATAACGAATTCTATGACCACTGGGGAATTAATCCCAAAGGTATTGTGCGTGCTTTTTTTGTAAATATTTTCGCAGGGGGAGTAAAACAGGGGGGGAGTACAATAACTCAGCAGCTTGCCAAAATTCTCCTTACATCGCGGGAGCGAAGTCTTTACAGAAAAGTTAAAGAAGCATTTATAGCCCTGATGATTGAGGCAAAATACTCCAAGGATGAAATTCTAAATCTTTATCTTAATCAGATATTTCTCGGCCATGGTTCGTATGGAGTAGAATCTGCCTCAAAAATATATTTCCAGAAACATGTCTGGGAGCTCAATCTTGCAGAGAGTGCCCTGCTTGCGACTCTCCCTTCAGCTCCCAATCTTCTTTCTCCCATAAGGCACCCGAAAACATCTATTTACAGACACAAAATAATTCTCGGTAAAATGGTTGAAATGGGTTATATAACTGTTGATGAAGCCGAAAAAGCCTTCCTCGGATTCTGGCCGGACTATCTTGCTTTCATTGGGGATCTCTCTCCATCTCTTACTACATGGAGTACAAGAATCGACAAAGCTCCATGGTTCACTGAATATATCCGGCGGGACCTGGTCAAAAGATATGGAGAGGAGATGGTTTTCTCCGGAGGGCTCTCTGTTTACACAACACTGGACGTAAACAAGCAGATGGCCGGCCAGAGAATACTGAAAGAAGCTCTGGACAGACAGAGCGCAGTTTCAGGGGGGCTTTCATTCAACAATGAGGAATATATAACCGGCAACTTCTCAGATGAAATTGCTCTTGCTTCACTTATCCTTAACATAAACTCATTCAACAAAAAAGGTTCAGCCGAAAATAATAAACTGAATAATCATTTAAGAAGCCAGGTCGTTGAAGAGCTTGAAGGTTTAAATTACCTTGCGGGACTTACCACTATAGGAGATTTTCTGGATAAATACAAATCTACCTATACCGATGACCGTGAACTACAGAGAGTTGAGGGCTGCATTATATCTATAAATCACCGCAACGGTTATATTGAAGCCATGATCGGAGGGAGCGAGTTTTCCAGTATAAACCAGCTGAACAGGACCATGCAGTCTAAACGTCAGCCCGGCTCATCCATCAAACCTCTCCTTTACACCGCAGCAATAGAATCGGGAAAGTTCACCGCATCGACAAGTGTACTCGATTCTCCGATGGTCTATCTGGACACCGAAGGGGGTGACTGGCTGCCGGAAAATTACGAAGGCGAATACAACGGTTTTATGAGACTCCGCAAAGCTCTTGAAAAATCTATCAACGTTGTTTCTATAAGAATAGCAGATACAATTGGAATAGATATGGTAATGAACTTTTATGCGAAACTTCTCAAAATGAATGATGCCGAGAAAAAAGAAAGAATTCCGCGCAATCTTTCAATTGCACTCGGCTCTCTTGAAGTCAGTCCATTTGAAATAACACGGGCTTACGCAATTATTGCAAATGGCGGCAAAGATGTAATCCCTTTCTCAATAAGATACATCAAAGACCGCAACGGCGAGATAATAGAAAACAGAGAAAAAGAGATAAACGATACAATCGCCGAGAAAACTAAAAACGGAACAATACAGGTTATACGTCCGGCAACCGCTCAGGTTATGATCAGCCTTTTAAAAAGCGTAATTACCTCAGGAACATCAAAAAGAGCTTACCCGGGAAGACCATCCGGTGGTAAAACCGGAACAACCAACAACTGGAAAGACGCATGGTTTCTTGGTTTCACACCAGAGTTAACAACAGGATTATGGATGGGCTATGACAAACTCGGTCTCTCCCTTGGTATTGGTCAGGCAGCAGGGGGAATCGCGGCGCCCATATGGGGAAACTATATGAGTCAGGCACTTAAAAATGATCCCGTATCAGACTTCCCGACATACGCTTCTCTTGTACAGATGACAGTCTGTGCCAATTCAGGGCTTCTCCCTGGCCCGGGATGTAAAGGTACAATCTCTGAAGTATTTATCCCTGAATTTCTGCCCGATAAAGTATGCGATATATGCTCAGGACAAAATTCAAATTTCAACATGTCAAACAAAGCACCTGATGAAAATATAATGCAGGGTCAGAAACAGAAGATACTTAACAACATACGTGAAAATAAAAAAGATTCAATAATTAACAATATAGGGAATGAACTCCTTCAGTAAGAGGTAAATAATAATGAGAGATTTTACAATAAACTGCAGTAACTCACTTGTTCTGATGATAGATATTCAGGATAAATTATTTCAGGCCATGAGTCAGGATTCGCAGGCTATGCTTAAAAAAAACTCTGCCATTCTTATAAACACCGCAGCTGAATTTTCCATTCCCCTTATAATTACAGAACAGTATAGAAAAGGGCTTGGAGAGACCATTGCAGAACTGAGAGATCCGGCTGGAAAATCTCTGAATCTCGAAAAAATTCACTTTGACTGTATGAAAAATGAAGAGATAAAACAGGCCATTCTGAATACAGATAAAAAAACTGTTATTATTACAGGGATAGAATTACATATATGCGTCTTCCAGACAGCTTTAAGTCTTCTTGCTTCAGGATTCAAAGTCGTAATTGCATCCGATGCCGTTGCCTCCAGAAGAAAGCATGACTATAAAACAGCATTAAAAGTTTTATCTGAAGCGGGGGCCTTAATCTACCCTACGGAGACTATAGCATTCATGCTTCTTGAAAAAGCCGGAACACCCGAATTTAAAAAATTATCCCCATTATTCAAATAGCACTAAATTAAAAATTCCGCCTGACTATAGCGGTTAACGATTGAATTAAACCTGGTCATTGCGAACAATGTGAAGCAATCTGTTTTGATAACATTATTTTTAAAATAAAACAGTTATTTTGAGAAACAGACTGCGAGGCATTTAATGCCTCGCAGTGACAGTACGTACTATTTCTATCGTTAAATGCTATTAGATTCAGAAAAGATTTATAACTTTCACTTTTTTATATTCAGCACCTTCAGGCCTGAGAATAGATTCGAACAGAACAAGCTCACTAAAAACTGATGATGAAAACAGAGTATGCCTCTCAACGGATATAAGATTTTTAATATCAACATGAACGGCTCTACCATTCTTTACTCTGGCAAGGGTAAGATGTGGCATGAATCCCCTTTTTTCCGGAACAAACCCGAATGATGATGCAAAATTTTCAACAGATTTGATGATTTCAGACCACGGCTGCTTATCGCACTCAATTCCTGCCCATATAACGGAGGGCTCTCCGTGTACCGGGAAAAATCCGAGCCCTTTAATTCTGTATTCAATTCTTTTTAACTGAACCTGAAATTCAAATGCATTAATTATTAATTCATAGATTTCCGGCTCCAGAGAACCGAAAAATTTAAGTGTTAAATGATAGTTGTCAGAGTGTACAGTTTTAAGAGAAGAACCGTGAGTGTTAAGAAGACCGGTTATTCCGGCTAAAGAATCAATAACAATTTTGTCATCGACCGGGAGTGCGATAAAAAACCTGCGGGATTGCTTTTCCATTTTACTCAATAATTTTAGGCACCACTATATAACCATCGGCAAAATCTGGAGCAATTTTTTTCAGCTCATCACGATCGATCGATTTCTCTACAATATCTTTTCTTACAACATTGTTCAGTTCAACTATATGATCAGCTGCTTCAACAGATGAAGTATCAAGCTCGTTAATTTTTTCAACATATTCTATTATGCCGCTCAGCTGCCGCGAAAATTCATCCTTCTCATCCGGAGTAAGGTCCAGCCTGGCAAGTTTAGCAACTTTTATTATATCATTCTCATCGATTTTCATTAATATTAAAACCCCGTCTGATGCTGAATATTTTCTATATCTTTATAATCAAAACGGCCCATATCAAAATCAATTACTTTTTTCAAGTCATGATATTTTATTGTAACTCTGATTTTCGTTGACCTCCCCGCCGGAATCTTCGGGAAAAAACTGAACAGCGAAATCCGGTCACCCGGAGCAATAAAACCCAATCTGTACTCAACAGAATCATTCTCAAAATCGATATCCTTTAAAACATCTCTCTCAATAAGAAGCCTTCTTTTCTTCATGAGTGAAGAAATGCTCACAGAATAGCGATTATCCTTATATTTCTCATCTTTGATAAAATTATAATCTTCAGTTCTGATCAATTCATCTCCGTGGAAAGCCTCAATCTTATCTATTTCGAATGGTTTATTCCATGTATTAACAATTATAAAATGAAAACATGGATCAACCGGAATTCCCGTTCCTGCACCTTTGAAAATACTGTTCCCCTTAATAATACCCCAGTTTTCACTGTCGACATATTCCAGATAGAGATCGCAATAAAGTGTTCTAATAAGTCCGGCACGCCCCTGAACAATTTCAACATCTGCTCTCTCTACCGCCCGGTAAAGCATAGCTTCATTCGAACCTGTACAGCTCAAAAACTGAACCGGTAAAAACACCATTATCATAAAAAGATTTTTTCTTATTTTCATATCATTCATTCAAAAAAAAAGCATTTACCTGTATAAATCTTCGGGGGCACATCGCTGTGTGCTGCGCCTGAAATGGTTACGGGGGCGTAGCCCCCGTAACCATTTCAGCGTTTGCCAAGCATACGCACCACCGGAAATAATTTGCCGGCTTAACTATAATCATTAACCGCTATGGCGGTTATACTTTTACCAGGTTAACATTTGAAATACCTTTGATCAGATCCTCGATGTTGAATGGTTTTGCCATAAACAGATCTATAAAACCGGTATACCCTTTCAGATCAAGCGTCCACCCGGAAAGAAGAATAGTAAGAGTACCCTCACTTATCTCTTTTACTCTGGCGGAGAGTTCAATCCCTGTAAAACCTGAAACATCATAATCGGTAATTACAATATCATAATTTTTACGTTTAAATTCCTCAAAAGCATCGCTGCCGTTATCGGTAATAAAAACACGGTTACCCATCCTTTCAAATAAGTTACCCAGAATCATCTGAAGAGCCTTCTCATCTTCAACAATCATAATATCTTTATCTTCAATAATATACTCAGGCTCGCCATTAAGCCCCTTGACGTTTTCAACAATCAGTCTCTGGGGAAAAATTATTTTAATAGAATACTGCTCAACAGATTCCTCTTCAAGTATTTTCAGATTAAGTTTTTCAGCGGCATTTCTTATTTCAGACGGGGAGAGCCCATCAAGAGTAAATGGAACGATATTATCTTTATCGAGCCCATTCTGTTTATTTACTGAAACTGTAAAATGAATAAAAGAGGATTTCTTTAATTCAACTTCAATCTGCCCCTTTTTGCCGGCATAAGCCGATACTTTTAAAATTGCCCATATGAGAAGTTCCCGTAGAAATCCCGTATCTGTCTTCACTATCATTTCAAATCCGGGAATTTTCTCAATAGTGATTGTTCTTCTCTTCTTCCCCTCTTCTACTTTAAAATGAATTTTTGCAAACTCTATTGCATCATTCAGAATATTTTCAAAAGGCTCTTCTCTCTCTTCAAATATATCATTTTTTTCATTAATAAATCCGAGGATTCTTCTAAGCTGATCAACAACCTCATGAACGTATTTCTCAATCTGTTTTAAACCATCATAAACAGAATCCTTCTCGGTCATAATCTGCAGCAGCTGAGTCTGATTCAATATTACATTAACAGTATTATTAATTGAATGTATAAATCCTTTTCCAATATCACTTACAAGATTCAGTCTTTTTGCAGAACTCAACCGCTCCTTCAATTCTCTGACTCTGGTAATATCCTCCATAATAAGATCTATAGCAACAATTTCATTCTCTCTTAATACAGGATAGATAATTACATTAACAATTTTTTCATCACCCTCTCTGCTTCTTACTTTGATTTCACCGATTCGTTTAAATGGAATATTCCCTTTCAGTATCTCTACAATATGATTCTTAATCCTTTCCGAGTCATATTTAAAAAGAGTACTTATCCCTGCTGTGTCTTTCGACAGCTCATCCATATTGTAGCCAAGCGTGCCCTCAAAGGATCTGCTGCACCTCAGTATTTGAAGTTCTCTGCTGAATCTCATAAGCGGAAGGGGGGAGAATTCATAATGACTTGAGTTTGAAAATTCATCGTGTCTGCCGGCGGAGGGTCTGTTCACCATTCTTGCTTCATCAAGAACCTTGATCTGTATCAATACCTGCTGAATAATACCATTATCAGAGACAGGCTGCATAAAAATTTCAACCGGAATAGCTTCATTTTCAGGGGTTTTAACCTCAACCTCGCAGCTGGAAAAAGCTCCGTTGAAGGCTTTGACGAAGGTCTGAGCTACCCACTTTTTGTGTTCACTGTTAAAAACATTGGGCCAGTCAAATTTCCGTTCACCTGAGTCGATACCGAAGAACTGCATGAAGGAGTTATTGGCGTATTCCAGAATACTTTTAGAAGTAATGATACACGCCGGATATAAAAGATGATTGAGGATGTCATTATTATAAAAAACGGGAGATTTTTTATCTCCCGTCTCTATTTTATGATTTTGAATCATTATTTTCAACCTGTACCCTAATAAAGCGTTCTCAGGTTTACCACTGTCTTTTCTCCCTTTTTTATTTCAACTTCTTTTTCCTGACGATCAACCCGGTTTGAGATCCATCCGTCCCAGCTGGAAATTTGCAGGTAGAGTATGCCAGCATCTTAAATCCGGTTTCATCGACGAAAACATAACCGTTCCGGCTCCTGCACCTACTGCAGTTCCGATAAGACCCGCCAGACCTTTAGTCTGCTTAAACTGCTCGGCAACTTTCTTTGCCGCAATTCCCGCAGCCAGTGTGGCAATAGTCTTGGTTGCTATTGAAGCGGCCACTTTAGCATAAAGTCTGCCATAATCATCTTCAAGATTTTTAACGGCAGTAGTTTCAACATCTTCAAGCATAGTAGTGGTTAAATTCCTTCCGCCTGCTTCAACTCTGATTCTATCTACTTTATTAGATCTTTTTACAAATTTGGCAATGGGATTTTCCGCATTATTAAGAGTAACAAGTATCGCTGCAGCTGTGAGTCCCGCCGTAAGATTGCTTGTATTTATAGTCAGCCTGATTACAGGCCCCATATCGGGATCTTTTAGAAGCGGCCCTCTGGATTTTTTGATAGCGCTTCTTCCAGCCTGAAATATGGTAACAAGCTCTCCGGAATCCGCATCAGCGCTATAACTCTTCTTAAACTTACTCTTCCATTCCTGATAATCATCGTCATAACCAAGACGGCTTGAAACCCGAAGAAGATCATCCTTAACCATGGCAAGATTCGGATCCAGATTATAAACCTGCTTATACTCGATATACGCAAATTCGATATCTCTTGTATCGTTATCTCTCTCACCTACAATCTCAAATGCGATTGCAGTAAGATATTTAGCCATTAAATTCTGCTTATATCTGGCTTCACCGTTTTCACTTTTGATCTTTGATAGTTCATTATTTACCGCCATGAACTCCACCCTGGCCGAATCATACTCACCAAGCATCAGAAAATTAATGCCAAGATAAACATGAATAAGAACCTTCTCGAAATCCTCTCCACGATAGTTTGAATTTGTATCGTTAGAAAGCAGAGAAGCCGCCTGCTGTGTAATGCTGATAGGCATGAGCTGTGCAAGCTTTCCTGCCCTGAGAAGAACCTTGTTGCTTGTTTGATAATCCTCTCCGGTATGGAGCATAAGACCCGTTTCCATCATAAAAAGAAGTTCATCTTTTCCTGCTTTGTTTATATTAGGAAGAAGTAGCCTGGCAGCCTCCAGATATTTACCTTTATAAAATGTCTCTTCGGAAATTTTCATCTCCTCATTATAATTCCTGGAAGAACATGATACAAAAGCAAATATTACCAGAATAGCTGATATTATCCGCGCTGTTTTTTTCATAATTATCTCCCGGCAGATCAGAAACTGATCTTGTCAGATTTCGAAGATTTCAGAAATTCCTGCTGATCCTGCCATTCAACAATGTTAGTTCTAAGATTTATTAACTTAAGAGTTACATTCAGATACTGAACGGTTTTGCCATTAACATATCTGACATTTTCTCTGATGTCGCCTGTGAGGTACATATTTGGTGATTTAAGCTCTCCGGCAGGTATTGCACTGTCGGGATCAACCATACCGGTCATACCTTTTTCTATCTCTTTTATAGTTTCCGCTTCAAGAGAATCATCAATAAACTTAATACGTTTCTGAATGAGTCTATTCTGAAGTTCATTTACAATCAATCCGGTATCTATATGCTCAGATGTTCTGTTCTGAAACTTTTTTACCTGTATAAAAGCCGGTTTTTTATATTCGTCTTTTAAAAATACATAAAGAGAACTTACCATTTTATTAACTGTAAGCTTAATCTCTTTAGGACCCCACTCTCTTGACCCTTCATCTTTGCTGGCGTCCTTATACTGAGTCCCTCCGCCACATCCGATTAAAAACATAAAAAGCACTGCTGCAGCAATTTTTTTCATATAGCCCCCTGAATTTTTTTCATGTAAATTTATTACTTTTAATCTTCAGTATTTATTCCTTAACTTTTATAGGGCGGTCCCAAAAACTCCGTTTCCGGGACCGCAGGAAGCCCTGCGGGGCTTATAAAGGGGCTGTGCCCCTTTACCCCTATAAAGAAAAAAAGCTCTATTATCCCGGCCGCCGAAGGCGGCGGGGATATATAATTCTTCATTTTACACTAAAAATTATATTTAAGAATAATTAATGAATAATCTTTAAATTTTTATTGGTTAAAATAGAGAACTGATAAAACATCCGCAATCTGTCTTCCTGTACATCGGGTAGATTGGGAAGATATTTTCATTAAAACATGTTATAAGCTGGCATTTAAATCAAATTATAAAAAAACATCCTCACACTACTAAATCAGAGTTTTTTTTATAACTTCAATCACCTGCCGTGACGTTTCAGCAGTATCGTTGTTTTCTATCCTGGCAAGATATTCAAATTTGTCCAGAGTATGCCTGTATAGAGTATCATAATAATCGAGCAGCAGTATTTTTATAAATTCATCCAGATTCCCCTGATTATAAAATCCAATCAGGGCATCCGTTTTTGCCGCGCCGAGTTTACTTCTCAAGGTATTAACAATCTTTAGAATTCTTTCATCCTCATTAAATCCGGTATACTCTTTCCTGATAATCTCCACACGTCTTTCGATGGGTGTCTCTATATATATAGCCGGTGCTTTTCTCATTTGACGGAATATATTTTCAGGAATATGTGAATTACCTACTTTTTTAGATTCCCCTTCAAATAAAACATACTCCTCGCCATCCAGCTCTTCAAGTCTCTGCCATAAAAGAGTTTCAAAACGTTTCTGACTGTTCTGCTTTAAACCGATCCCGCCGAAGATTGAACTCCTGTGCCCTGCCATATCTTCAAGATCGACTGCGTTCCCTGTAATTTTAAGAATCTCAGTCTTCCCCGCTCCGGTAAGTCCCTGAAGTACAAATACCTGCGGCTTTATCTCTATTGAAGCCAGGCGGTCCATAACCATTTTACGGAAAGATCTGTAACCATCAATTATTCTATAAGTCTTTATTCCGAGAGAGCTGATCAGGGATGCAACCGCGCCCGATCTCATACCCCCTCTAGCGCAGTATATGACAATCTCCCTGTCCTTAATTTCAGCAAGAGAATTAATAATATCAGCTATTCTTCTCCCTCCGATTTCGGTCCCTCTTTTTACGGCATCTACTCTGCCGACCATTTTGTACATGGTACCGATCTCTTTTCTCTCTTCGTCATTAAAAATGGGGAGATTTACCGCGCCGGGGATATGGTCTTCGTTAAATTCAACCGGTGCCCGGACATCAACATAAAGAGGGTGAGCTAATTTCTGTGATTCTTCAAAGGTTATATCTTCCATTTTTTTCCAGTGACCGGTTTATTTATAGTTGCGGCATTAACAGGTTTATCTTCCCGGTCAAAACCAGTTCACGGACACCCTGTATTACAATAGTCATATAAAGCTTCATCCTCTCATCAAAAATCATGGGGTGAAAGTCTTTACGTGTGAGATTTTTGCGGATGATCTTTATACCGTCAAATCCCTCCACAGAGAGAGAACTGTCAACTGACATCAATGACTCGAGAAAACGGGAGGGAACAGCATAAAGTCCTATAACCTCTCCATCATTAAATTTATAGCTGTCAAGGGGCCTCTGATCTGCGAGAAGATAAACATGCTGAAACTCCCTGTGATGATAAAAATCGGTTCTCTCTTCGAACCGGCTGTATCCGATATCAACAAGAGACAATTCGTCTATATCAAGCCCAATCTCCTCCATAGCCTCTTTACGGATCTTACCCTTACCGGCATCGTCCTGACCATAGGTAACATGTCCCCCTACGGTAATGTCAAGACAATCGGGATATAGAGCTTTATTTTTCGCACGGTGCTGAAACAGAAGTTCAACATCATCTGCTGATTTTCTTGCTATCCAGAGATGTACCCCCTCATGGGGGGTTCCGGTTCTATAGGACTCGCCTCTTGTTATACTGACACCAGTAGGCTTGCCGCTCTCCCAGTCCCATGCCTCAAGAAGCTCTTTATTGTTTAAAATTTTATCTTTCATAATTGTAAAACATCCAATAATATAGACCTTTTTTTATCAACCGAAAATAGAATATAACCGATAATATAGAATAAGCGCCGATTTATTTTCAGGGATGCGCATGCTTTGCATACGCCGGAGATGGGGGACTACGGGGGTGTAGACCACGTAATCCCCCATCTCAAGCACTGCGCCAGGCGCTGTGATATTTATGTATAACTATTTCAGGAAAAAGTAATGACAGAACACGAAAAAGTAAAAATAAAAAGAGTAATATTCCCCGTGGGGGTATTTCTGCTGATGTTTACAGCGCAGTCAATTCTTGGAACAGCAGGGGTTATCTCGTATTTCTATTATTCCGGTAAAAAGAATATCTCTGAAATTGAAAACTATACAACAAACTACTCTAAAACCATGGCAGAGGCCTTTGCGAGAGTTGCCGAATTCAGCTATACAACAAAAAAATACACATCGCTGAAAACCCTCTTCCATGAAAAGATTGAAGAGAATACAATTGATGAAGCTTTTTTCGTTCTGAATGACGGCAAATTAATTGTCCATTCCAGCACAACTGCTGAGAAAGAACTGATGTGGAATATCGCCAATGATGAAATGGCCTACAATATAGATATGATACTGCTGCCGGTTCAGACAAAAAACAGTGATCTTATAGTAAATAATTATAATATAGTAAACAAAACCGTTCCATTCAGCAGACGGGATCGGGAACTTCTGAAAAAATACGTTTACAAAAACCTCACGAGTACCGGATGGATTTTCACCAAAGGTATTTTCCCTGGAGGTAAACCTGCAGGTACGGTAAATTTTATAATCAGTAAAGACCGAATTTATGGTTCAATTCAAAGTACTATCGATCAGGCAAAACACTATACTTTTCTTGTAATAACTGTTTCAGTTTTTTTATCTTTCTTTGTTTCACTATTTGTACTTTTCAGATACCGTTCCATACAGAAGAATGCCCTTAATTCAGCTGAATACGGATATGCGCCATCAGCGCCCGGAACGGCTGCATTATCTGTAAAAACAGCGGATAAAACTGACGATGACGATGAAGTAATGTTCTTCCCCCCTGACAGTAATTTCATAGAGCCGACTATGGATTTCATTATAGATGATGATTTTGATGAAAATATAGTGGAAGAGGATGGAACAATTGTTTCCGCGGAGAGTTTTAGAAATGCACGTAACACAGACAAAGTAACTCCGCTCAGAAAACATGATATAGAGAGCGAAGAGGACGAATATATAACCGTAGAACTTCTCGGAGAAATTGAATCTGAACCGGAGGATGAACTGCCGGAAATTCTGCCCGAAACAGTAAAAGAGTATATTGCTCCAGTAATAAACCTGAAAGATTATAAAAAATCGATTAATAAAGAAATAAGGGACGCGATCCCTATCCGGAAAAAGAGGTAGAGATGTTTTTTATAAACCATACAGATATCGGTGAAGGTTCCGCCGCAATTATTGAAATAGAAGGTCCTCTTAATAGTGATTCCGCACCCGATTTTGATGATTATGTAAGCAAACTTGCGGACAATAATGTTATCCACCTCCTTCTAGACATGAAGAATCTCGATTTCATAAGCAGCGAGGGGATTGGAGCGGCTCTTATGCTTCAGAAAAGCATTAACAGCAGGAATGGAGCAGCTGTTTTCTTCAATCTGAATTATGAAATTACCTCTCTTTTCAAGCTCCTGGGATTTGACAGATTATTTACTATAGCTTCCGACCGGGCCGATGCACTTCAGATCCTTGACAGACATATGGAGCTGTTTCAGAAAGATAAAACAGATCAGAATTCCGGAACAGCAGGCGGAAATACCTTTACCGCATTCGATGATGAATACTCTCTGCCTGACAGCGGATTTTCTGAATCAGATTCAGAGTCATTTACCGTAATTGAAGATATAACAGATGATACTACAGAGGATGATGATATTCTAACCGTTGATGAAAAAGACGAAACCTTTATTATCGAGTGTGTTAAATGCAGATCACTGATAAGAATTAAAGAATCGGGTGACCAGCTCTGTCCACACTGCAGTGCTGAATTTACTGTTACAGATGATAAACAGGCAGTTTTCAGAATAAAAGAGATTCACTAATAACATCTGATTTCTGACATTTACTTTTCCCATCCCCTTTTTTCTTGACTTAAAGTGTACCCGATTACTATATTAATATATTATTTATTCCTTAACTGTTCTAAAGTAAAAAAGGCTCTATTATACTCGCGGCCTTCGCCTGCGGGTATATATAATTTAAGTTTTTACACTGCAGAATCTGTTCGGGAATAATTACTGATATTAATACAATAATCACTAGAGGAGAATTATCATGCCATCAGCAGAAGGGAAAACTTTTACCTTTGATGACCAGAGTCATATAGATCCTGAACTTCTTGAAAGTATCGAATACACCGGGAATCCCCAGAGAATCAAATACGAAACAGGTGAATTCAGCGCTGTATGCCCTTTTTCCGGACTTCCCGACATTGCAGTAGTCGAAATCGAGTACATCCCCGCGGGGAAAATTATAGAGCTTAAATCTCTTAAATACTATTTTACATCGTACAGAAACGTAGGGATCTATCAGGAGGCTGCCACTGATAAAATCTATAAAGATATATGGAAGTGCATAGAGCCTTCCTTTCTTTCAATAAAAACCGTTTACAATGTCAGAGGGGGAATCCTTGCAACATGCATAATGGATTCTGATATAATAAAAAAAAATGAGAGTAAATAAATGATACTGCGGATTTTAAAACCGATATCTGAATTTTTTGAATCAGTTCTGGACAGAATTATATCAGCTGCCGGAGCTCTTATCTTTATGCAGATCCCGGCATTTCTGGTACAGTACAAACAGCGGCTGGGCGGGCACGTCGATGAACTTGCGAATCTGATTAAAAGATATAAAGCAGCAGCTGCAGACAACAGCCGCACAATAGATGAATATATAGGTCTTCACCTTCAGTCCGATGTAAAAGAATTTGTATCGACCGGTAAAATCATGTCAGAGAATCTGGAGAGATTTACCGATCTTTCAGCAGCTCTTAAAAGTCTTACCGAGTCGAAGGGTATTGTTAAATTTTTTGCATTCTTAAAAGATATTGAACCGGATATTTTTAAAGCAGCTCTGAAAAACTTTGTTCCGGGAATCTCATTCAATTTTGAAACTTTTTTTTACGCGGCGGCGGGAATTATTTTTTTTATGTCTGTTTACTTCCTTATAAAAAAATCTTTACAATTTATAATACATAGAGTAAAAAAATAGTTCTGTAATCAATACCAGAACAGGAAACGCGGTACAAGTAAAAGAACGTATTCAACGCAGGGGAGATTTTTTAATATCGTACACCCTGCATTAAATTGAAAACACTTACCTTTGATCTACTTTTATACGGCAGGATGAAATGAACAGGTTTTTGTATTTTATACTTTTACTGATAATAACATTTAACGGATGTTCCTCTGATAAAAATATCAGAAAGGATATGATGGACATAATTGATGTTTCAATTGAGCAGGGCGGAAATATAATAAATATTATTGACGATACTGCAGAGATAAGAAGAACAGGTTTTTCTCTTAAATTCAGATTCACTCAACAGGACAGTATACTTATAAATGCATCTTTTCAGGCCGAGACTTTCAACAATGCAAAAGAGGGATTACCGCTTCAGGATCTTGCCGGCTTCAGAAGTACAGGAATAGCTGAAGAGCTTTTCAATAAAGATTCAGTAATATACGTTTCAAATGATTCCCCTAATTTCTGGTATTACACCGATGACTCGGATAACAGATTCAATAATGTTTTGAAAAATGAGAACGGATATCTCTGCACCCGTGAAATCAATGGAGTTATAGACCTGGACGGTTCTGCAGAAAAAGTTGACCTTATAAAAATCAAGCAAAAAGAAATTTTTCTCGTAATAATAAAAAGCGAGTGGAATGAAGATTACACAAAAATGATTGAGAAGAACCGTAAAATTATTAAACTGAAATTTATTTTATAAAATTTATCTATAGAGGCCATTCATAATAATGAATCTACATGACAGCCTGATCCCCTTTGATCAGATGAAAAATCAGATTGAATCCGCTTTAGTCCGTTTATCCGAAAGTGCAGAAGGGGCCGTCCCGCTTACTATAGAATTCCAGAAAGGGATCTCACGGATCAAAGCGGGGATTCCGCCGCTCACAGACATTATACTTTTTGACTCGCTTGAAATTATAAAAAAACATATTGAGAATATAAGAATACTCTCCTTCGAGAAAGGCCATTACAGCTTTCAGTCTCTTAACAGCAATGTGTTTAACACGGAAAATATTACAGACAACCTGAAGATTGACTTCTTCAGCATTGTAAATTCATTTATTGAAGTAACAAAAAAAGGGAACCTCTCCCAGGAGGAGATCAATTCAGTAATTGAGATAATCCGAAATGTAAACTCAGGCCAGCTGTTCAACCCTGCCGACAGACTTAAAGAACTCGGCGCGACAATAATGAGCGGTGAAAACACTCCCGACTGGGATTAATCAAAGAATCGATAATACTCCCAGTTCAGAATCCCGATGTCTATGATTCAATTGCCGGAATGACAAGAAAAAGTTTTGAAACTAACAGGCCGAAGGCGATACTATTCGAAGGCCCGCCGGGGGTTGGTAAAACTACCGCAGCAAGAATCATCGCAGGAGAGAGCAGTCTCCCCCTTGTCTATGTACCGGTGGAATCAATTATGTCCAAATGGTACGGCCAGTCTTCAAAAAATCTGGCCGAAATTTTTGACATGTGTGACCTCATGGGTGGCGCAGTTATTTTTCTTGATGAAATTGATTCACTGGCAGGATCAAGGGATCAGAACATGTTTGAAGCAACGAGAAGAATACTCTCAGTACTTTTGAGAAAACTAGATGGCATTGATTCAGCAGAAAAGACTCTGACCATCGGAGCAACAAACCGGATGAACGATCTCGACAGCGCCCTCCTTAGCAGATTTGACCAGATAATAAAATTCCCATACCCGAACATTGAAGAGCGTGCTGCAATTTTCAGTAACTACAGCTGGCGGAGAGAAGATGGGCAAGAAGACTTATTATTCAAAAAGCGGAAATTGTTCCGCCCCCTTTCGACTACTACAAACAGTCCATTCAATTATGGAAAAATTCCATAATCTGATTATACATTAAAGTCTTTTTAAAAGGAACTCTATCTCCTCGTTATTATCGTCCATATTTTTTTTAACGAGAGATTCCCTTATCCTTTCCATGTATTTTTTATTTTTATTTGCATCATTTATATTAGAAGCTTCACGCATATAAATCCCTTAACAGATATTAGAATTTGCATCTGACATACATTTTATCATCACATATTAAAGTTAAAATAACGAAATAATTTACAACTAACTAAGACGAAGAAACGGCAGTGATTCTGCCGTTACTGCTGGTGTGTTACTATTCAATATTAAAATTTATATTAAATAAGTCAAACAGATAAATTAAATAATTTTAAAATTTTTGTGAGGTTAGCCTCTAACTCGAGGGGACTTCGAATTCCCGCAAGTTAGAGATTATTTTTTTAACTACCTGTTAAGTAGTTAAAAAAATTATAAAATTCAAAAGCACATACAAGCTTTTTATCTCATGGATTAGAATTCTCAAGCCCAGGTGAATGGGAGTTCAGGATCGAACTTACGCGACATATTCCTGTTAAACGGAACTATTCTAACACTGTATCCGAACCGTCCGGACTGGAGACATAACATCTGACCGGTGTAGGAATATATACCTGCACCATCCTCCGGACCCCGCTCCATCGGTGCCGCAACACCATCACTGATGTCACCAAACTGATCTACTGTACCGAAATACAACTCCACAATTACATCCGATGGAGAAATCTGACCAAGATTAACTTTTGCGCTTACACGGAGAGTTGACCCCACTGTTACGTTTGAATCATCATCAACATGCATCTCCAGAACATGTGCGTCGGACCAGACTTTTTTTATATTCTCTTTCCACGCAGACAGCTCCTTTGAAATCTTCAGAGTATTTTCAAGATATCCTGTATAATTTGCATGAGCCAGATGATAATACTTCTCGGTATAATCCTTCACCATTCTGTTGGTATTGAATTCCGGTATTATACTTTTCATCGACTCTTTAATTTTGGCAAGCCACGCTTCTGGAAGCCCGTCTTCTGCTCTTGTGTAGAAGAGCGGAATAATTTCTTCTTCAAGAAGATTGTAGAGCGAAAGGCTCTCAACTTCATCCTGATAATTCTGGTCATCATATATTTCACCGCTGCCGATAGCCCAGCCGTTGTTCGAATTGTAACCCTCATCCCACCAACCGTCGAGTATGCTTACATTAATACCGCCGTTTGCTACAACCTTCATTCCGCTAGTACCCGATGCCTCTTTCGGCCTGATGGGATTATTAAGCCAGATATCAACACCCTGGACTATATACCTTGCAACATTAATATCGTAATCTTCAAGAAAGACAATTTTTTTCCGGAGTTTTTCATCACGGGAAGTATGAATTATCTCCTTTATAAATTCTTTACCGAGGGCATCCTTAGGATGGGCCTTACCGGAGAATACAATCTGCACCGGTCTTTTCTGCGAGGATAAAATATTAAAAAGTCTGTCCATATCACGGAACAGCAGAGTTGCACGTTTGTAAGTGGCAAATCTCCGGGCAAAACCGATAGTCAGCGCCTCTGAATCCAGCACAGAACTTGCAACGACCGCCTGCTTCTTCGGTACCCCTCTTGCAAGAAGCTGATTATGAAGACGCTTTCTGGAGAAACCTACAAGCCTCTCCCTAAGCCTCTCTCTGCATCTCCACAACTCGGAGTCGGGAATATTATCAATCCCCTTCCATATTTCTTTTGATGCAGGATTATCGATCCAGTCCGGACCGAGGTATCTGTTGAAAAGACGCATCATCTCGTCCGAAGTCCAGGATAGAGTCTGTATCCCGTTTGTTACATGCCCTATTGGAACTTCATGAGAAGGGAGCTGCGGCCATATCCTGTTCCACATTTTTCTTGATACTTCGCCATGAAGTTTCGAAACACCATTACATCCGAAGGCGGATTTAATAGCCAGAACGGTCATGCAGAACTCCTCTTTTTTATCAAAGGGATTCTCCCTTCCAAGACCCATAAAAGTATCGGAACTTATTCCCAGTTCATTATATATATCTGTAAAATAACGGTCTATCATCTCCGGCAGAAAACGGTCATTACCCGCTGGTACCGGGGTATGAGTTGTAAAAAGATTACTTGCTGTAACATATGAGAGAGCTTCACTGAATGTCATTCCATGCTCCTTCATCTCCAGTCTTATTCTTTCAATGGCAAGAAACGCAGCATGACCCTCATTCATATGATAAACAGTTACATTTATCCCCATGGCCCTGAATGCTCTGACACCGCCGATACCTAACATTATCTCCTGCTTGATTCTCATTTCAGTATCACCGCCGTAAAGCTGATCAGTAATAGTTCTGTCTTCTATACTGTTCACTTCCATATTGGTATCAAGAAGAAACAGTTTAATTTTACCTATTAACACTTCCCATACCCGGGCGTAAATCATTCTGCCTGGATACTCCACACCGATGGTGAGATGCGTGCCGGATTTATCAAGCACAGGACTGATTGGAATATTATAAAAATCTGTCTCAGGGTACCTCTCCTGCTGCCAGCCGTCAAGATTTAGATACTGACGGAAATATCCGAGACGATATAGAAGTCCCATTCCGTAAAGCGGTAAACCAAGCTCACTTGCCGATTTAAGATGATCCCCTGCAAGCACACCAAGCCCGCCGGAATAAACCGGAAGGCATTCATGAATACCGAACTCCGCGGAATAATAGGCAATCACCTGATTTTCCATATTCTTGCTATTCTGATCGTACCATGAAATTCTGGTCATGTGACGTTCAAGTTCACTTTCAACTCTATGCATATGTGCAACAAAACTTTCCGACTCGGCAGCTCTATCCAGAGCCTTTTGTGAAAGGGCTCCAAGGAAATTAATCGGATTGTGACCCACTTCACGCCAGAGATCCACATCAATTCTTCTGAACAGATCTATCGCTTCAAAATTCCATACCCACCAGAGATTATTTGCAATTTTCATAAGGGGCTTAAGTCTTTCCGGAAGATAAGGAACAACTTTGAATTCTCTGATTTTTTTCATATATGAATCTCCGTAAAATAATTTTTATTTTGTATAAAACATCAGCCCGCAGGATTAAGAGATCGGGATAATAGTACTTTAACGACTTTTAATTAAGTATAGCATTTTACGATTGAAATAGTACTGATTTCAGGCTTCGACTCCGCTCAGCCAGAATTAAATTACGATCCCTGAGCGGAGTCGAAGGGCTGATGGTACTAATTCATTCCTTAACCGCTATAAGCAGTAAATACTGAATATATTTATAACAATCAAAGAAACAAACGATTAATCGGTGAAACAATAATAATTCAATTATTATTAAGTAACAACTGACGAGGGGATTTTCAACATTATTTATTTAAAAAAAATCAATTGTAAACCTGCTGATACTTTTCAACTCCAAATACCGCTCTAAAAAAGCGGTATATAAATCTTAAATTCAGCACCGCCGTTATCAGATGTCTCAGCAGAAATAAACCCTCTGTGCCGTTTAAGAATAGTATAAGTAAGCGCAAGCCCCAATCCCTCTCTGCCGGGTTTGGTAGTTATATAAGGATCAAAAATTTCACTTACCGAATGCTGATCAAGACCGGGACCATTATCGCGCACTGAAATTTCTATATACCGTCCTGGAACAAGAGAGGTCTCCCGGAAAACGGATTCCCTGCTGATTTCAGCTTCAGCCGCTTTGATCATCACTTCACCGGTAGTCTGATCTGCGGCATCAAGGGCATTTTCAAATACATGCCGGATCGCTTCAACAATAAGTTCGGAATCTATTTCCGGTTGAGTCATATTGTTCTGAATATCAGCATTACACCGTACCTGAAAGCCGGCAAATACTTCTGATATTAAATTTTCAATCAATACCTTAATATCGGTTTTGGCTTTTAGCGGCTTCATACCCCTGGAGAACATCCCAAGTCTCTCCGTAAGAATTTTTATCTTTAATCCGGCACTCTCTGCATCCTTAAGAAGCTCCTCAAGTTCGCTGTCTTTTTCTGCATCCATTTTTGCAAGAGATATATTTCCCAGAACTGCAGTCAGGGCATTATTATAATCATGAGCGATTCCGCCGGCAAAATTCGCCACGGCACTCATCCGCCTTATAGTACGATCCATCTGTTTACATTTTTTCTGAAAAGATGAATCGAGAAGATGAACAAAAACACCTGCAAAGCCGGTTTCAAAATCATTTACCGGATAAACTTCCAGATCAAATACCCGATTTACATTATTAAAGGAAAGGTGTATATCATCGATCTTAATACAATCAAGAACATTTTTTCTGCAGAGTTCAACAGCAGAAGATATCTTTATCAGACTCTCCTTCCCGGCAAAAGTGGAGATACCGGAACCATAAACATCCCCCTTCCCGGACTTTATAATTTTAAAAAATGATTCCGATGCGAGAACTATGTCAAGAGCATCATCCAGTTCAAGAAATAACGAAGAGGATGCTTTTATAAAATCAAAAAACGGTTCGAACGCTGTATCTGCAGGTGAAAACCTTACAATAACAGATTCATTTTTATCATTAATAATAAAGTCAATAAGTTTTAATCCATTCTTTTTAAAGAAGAAAATTCCGGGATCAGCCGGATTATAGGCTAAACCTCCGTCAGAATCTGAAAATTCAGAAATATTCAAATTTTCAAGAGTATCGAATGAATCCCCTTTTCTATTACCGCAGAGAAGAGTGAAGGCCTTTTTATTATATCCGGTAATAATTCCGGTTTTGTCTAATTCAACAGCGCTGTATCTTCCATTAAGAAAAAACTTGTCATCCACCGGAACCCCCTCCTCTCGGATTAAATATTGCCAATACTTATTCCTCAACTTTTCTAAAGTAAAAAAACTCTATTATCTCCGCCGCCGAAGACGGCGTGGATTTATATTTAAGAATAATTACTGATTATTGCTGAACCTCAGCCTCAATTTTTCCATAACATCAACAGGATCACTGACAATGACACGTGTCCCGGAAAGAACATCAAGAAAGCCGACTTCATTTGTATACCTGGGAACTATATGCTGATGAAGGTGCTGTATGCTTGCACCGCTCCCCTCTCCAAGATTATATCCTATGTTGTATCCCGAGGGATTGAACTCCTCGTCAAGATATTTTAAAGTTGTAACAAGAAGTGAGTGCATCTCTGCCGCTTCAGAACCGGTCATTTCGCTTATATGGCTGATGTGCCGTTTGGGGAATATCATAACATGCCCCGGATTAAAAGGGAATAAGTTTACGGCAATTATAAAATTTTCAGTTGTATGGACATTGAGGTTTTGAACTAGAGGATTATTTTCTCTAATAGCACAGAGAATACATCCCACAGACGGCTTGTCACCTTTTACATATTTTATCTTTTCAGTATTGAACAGATAACTTCTTTCCAATCAGCTTACTTTCTCCTTGAATACATATAAATTGAATATCCGGACATAACAAGAATAATGACAGTTCCAAACCCAACCATTAGAATATATATAAGATCCATCCTTTTGGCAAGTGCGACTCTCTCTAAAGATTTTTCTTCAAGAATTGAAAGCTTGTGCGATAAAAATCTTATGGTCATGTCATAATCTTTCAGTTCAGAAGCGTACTTTACCTCCCGGAAAAGACTTTCAGACTCTGTATACAATGTTATGATATCATTACTGTCTACATTTTCCGTTTTCAGATAATTCATAGATTCATCAACAGCTTTAAATCTCTTCTCAAAAGCAGAAATATCATCGGCATTTTTTACCGGATCATTTTGAGCATAAAGATAATTACCGGTAAATAAAATAAACAATAATCCTGAAATCATAAATTTTCTTATCATCGGCAGGCTCCTGAGAATAATTTTTACATCCGGATCAAGGGAGTATTATATTATAATAATTAAACAGATGAACAGCTGTATGCATACAAGCGAGAGTATAAAGACCTGCAATAATATCATCAATCATTATGCCCAGTCCGCCCCCGAGTGACTCAAGCGAATTCGCCGGGAAAGGTTTTATAATATCAAATACTCTGAACAGAATAAATGCCAGAACTGCAAAGGTAAAGCTGAACGGTATAAAAAGAACCGCAATCCAGTAACCCAGAACTTCGTCAAGAACTACCTGCTGCGGATCCTTAGATTTATAAAACTTTTCCGCCGCATCACCAAGTTTAATCGAAGGGTATATAATAAGAATAACAAAAATAAGATTAAACATATGAAGAGATGACTGATCTATATCTGAAAATAAAAGATTTTCAAGTATATATAAAGCCATGGCAACCAGAGTCCCCGCTGTACCCGGGGCTACAGGCGAATAGCCTGAATAAAACGCCGTGAAAAAAAATTCTTTAATTTTCATTTGACTTCGAATCCTCTTTCACTTTTTTTTCCGGGAAGAAGAGCTGCCAGTTTGTAAAAAGATATCTTAGACCGGACCAGGCTGTCATCAATGTTACAATCAGCATTATATAATAAGGAACAGCCTCATGCGTTTCGAAGAAACCGCTTCTTTTAGACATATATATCATTATAATCAGAACAATAGAAAGCATCTGAAAAGCTGTTTTAAACTTACCGAATCTGCTTGTACGGAGCGGTCTACCTTTTTTAATAGCGAACCATCTCATAACAGTTATAAGAATATCCCGCCCGACGATTATAACAATCATCCATAGATCAAGGACTTCAAAAGTCGGATCTATAACAATAATTGCAATAAGAGCCGATATTACAAGAAACTTGTCCGCAATAGGATCTATAAATTTTCCGAATTCCGACTCCTGCTTAAGCTTCCGGGCAAGCCAGCCGTCAATAAAATCAGTAAATGAGGCAAAGCCGAAAAGAAGGAGAGCATAAAACAGATATTCAACCGTTCTTATTGACAAAAAATAGATTATGAAAGGAATAAGAATAATTCTTAAATATGAAAAAATATTAGGTAAGCTGAGTTTATCCCCTGTCAGTTTCAAATCAATACCCCTATAAGATCATGTTCAAAAGAATCTGTGACCCTGACCCTTACTATATTATTAACCCTGTTTTCATCAGCGGTCAAGTAAAAAACTCCATCAACTTCAGGCGCATCAGATTCGGTCCGCCCTATATATGTTTTATCATCAAGTTTCTCTTCAACGAGCACATCAAGCTCTAAGCCTATCTTTTCATTGAGCTTTTCTCTTGAAATTTCAGCCTGAACAGTCATAAGCTCATCAAGTCTTCTGCTCTTCTCCTCCGGGGAAATGGTATCGGGGAGATTTGAAGCGTCAGTACCCTCTTCAGGTGAATAAGTAAAACATCCCACTTTATCGAGTCTTGCCGTTTTAATAAATGACATAAGCTCCTGAAACTCCTTCTCACCTGCACCGGGGTAACCGATCATAAATGTGGAGCGTATGGTAATTCCCGGTACTCTCTTCCTGAGTTTAGCAATCAGTTCAAGATAGTTTTCAGAATCCCCTTCCCGTCCCATGGACTTTAGAATAGATCTGCTTACATGCTGAAAGGGTATATCAATGTAAGGAACGACCTTTTCATTCTCTGCAATGAGGTCTATTATTTCATCTGTTATATGATCGGGGTGACAGTATAGAAGCCGTATCCATCTCAGTTTTTCAATCTTTGAAATTTCATTAACAAGCGCAGGGAGATTCACTTCTCCCCATTGATATACCGCAATATCCTGAGCAATAATATTCAACTCGAGCGCACCCGCCGCGACTTCCGCTTCGGCATCTTTTATAATCTTTTCAGCCGGAAAGGCCACATGGGGTCCTCTTATTAAAGGGATCGCGCAGTAGCTGCAGTTATTTGAGCAGCCGTCAGAAATTTTAATATATGAGTAGGGGTATGTATTATAAAGCTTTTTCCGCATCGCCGAGATTCTTCCGGTCTCGATTCCAAATTCCGCGCACATCTCTGAAACGAATTTTTCATCGGGAATTCCATAGAGAAAATCTATTTCAGGGATATCTTTCTTTATGTCGTCATAATATCTTTTTGTTAAACATCCCGTCACCGTAACCTTTCTGTCAAAAGGTGCTTTAGTCTCACCATGACTGAAAAATCCCGATCCGGAGGTAACGCTATCCTTAATAGAAATCGCATCGAGTATTACCTCGATCGATTCCTCTTTGGCATCCTGAATAAAACCGCAGGTATTTATTATAATAATATCTGAATTTTCTGATGATTCTGCCGGAGTAAAACCTGCGCTTAACATCTCCCCGTTGATTCTCTCGGAATCAACAAGGTTTTTTGAACATCCTAAAGAAATAAGATAAAACGAAAGGTCTGATGATTTATGCACACATCACCAGTCCTTTACATCAATATGATAAAGGTTAGGATTAGTTACATCTTTCTTCCATGTTATTATTTTATTAGCAACCTGTCCCGGTTTTCCGAATGTAAACTCTTTTCCATTGATTGTGGATTTAATACCGCCGGCATTTCCGATTTTCATCTGAATGTATTCCGATGCTTCCCAGCGTTCAACGCTTCCGGCAGGCATAAAGCCTCTCTGCTTTCTATTGCCGTCAAGATATATCTCAATAAAAGATTTCTGAATAAATTTGACTTCAAAAACAATCTTAAGACTTTTATTATTCTGGGCAATGACCCTGGTGTTGTCTCCCTCTGTTACAGGTTTAACATCACTATTTTGAGATAGAGCAGCTGCTGCGTTCAATTCAGCTTTAAGATCGCGGCCGAGTTCTATCATAACTTTAGCTCTGCTCTCGGTAAGTCCTTTCAAAGTAAGAAGAACTTCCCTGGGACATTCCACAAGGGTTACCGGGACCTGTTTATCCATTTCAATAACTATATCTTTATCATCATTCAGAAAATTTACTGTTACTTTATTATCACCGATCTCTTTAAGTAAAAAGACAACCTCTTTGTTCTCAACAAGGAACTGCACAGCCTCACCCTTATAGACCAGGGTAAAACCTTTATCATTTGATAGCTGCAGGCTCTTAATATTCTTTATACTGGAGTTCTGGCTCTCTTCATAACTCTTCTTTATCTGCGATACCGAATCTGAACCATCAATGCTCACATCGGATCTATTCATTGCCCATACGCCCCAGATTACAAGAACCGAAACAAGAGCAACTCCTGCGAAGAATATCAGATTCCGGTATCTGTCATACAGAGCCAGGATATTGGTAATGGCCTGAGGCCTGGTAGGCCTGGTAAGCTCCTCCAGAGGAGTTGCCGATTCCCCTATTTTGTACCCCTTGTAAAGCATTACCATTTCATCCGGGTCAAGCTTAAGGTATTCTGAATAAGTCTTTAGAAAACCGATTATATATGTTTCACCGGGAAATTTATCAAAATCTTCATCTTCAAGTGCTTCGATATAAGTCGGAGCCATATTTGTATCAATGGCCACATTTTTAACTGTTAGCTTTTTTGCTTCACGCGCCTGTCTGAGTCTATCTCCAATGCTCTCCACGACCTACTCCTCTGATATCATAGGATTTTTTATAACCCTTGCCGTAGCAGGAATATCAAACTTGAATATTCCGTTAGGCAGATCAACATTTGTCTTTATATCTGACAGGGTAATTTCCACCTTCTTTCCTGAAGAAGTATAACCCTCAGCTTTCTGAATAAAAAAGTTTTCCGAAATCCAGAGATTAATTGTTTTATAACCACCCCGGCTCTCTTTCTGTTTAAGAACCAATGTGTACATTTTACTTCCGTCTTTCATTGTTTCAGGTTCTTCTTTGGATGCAAATCTGTAATGGTATTTGGAGAAAAGCCTGTTAAGTCCCGCCTCTGATCCGGCTGTAAAAAGTCCGGAATCTGAAAGGAGATCCTGCTCGGCAACGACATTCAGTGAAGGTATATATACCCACATCATCTTTCCGTCAGAGACGATTTTCTGTCTTGAAGGCTGATTAAAATCCATAAGAAGTTTATCCGAGGCTTTAAACCGTAGAATACCCGACTGGATAATTTTCTTACCGCCTTTATCGGATATTATTGAAAAATTTGCCTGATAGGAATTAAGCTGACTGTAGTTTTTCTTTGTATTATTTACAATATCACTTACAGTAACAAAATCAAATTTATAGGCAAAGGCATTTACGGCAAAAAAAGTAAAAATCAATATAAGAGTTGCCATGGAGTATTTTTTAATTTTAAACATAATATCTATTCTTTTTAATAATAAATTTTTTATATCAAAGCAGTAATACTGACCGGATCGGTCACTGCAATTACAATAAACACAGGAAAAAAGTCAATACTAATACAGACTTAATAAAATGATTTTCAGGACTGCAATTTATTTTTGGGGGCACAGCGCTTAGCGCGGCGCCTGAAATGGCGGAATACGGGGCAGCGCTAAGCGTTTTCCACCGCTCCTGGCGTATACGGAGCATAAGCACCCCCGGAAATAATTTGCTGGCTTTTCGGGGGTGTAATTTATTTTTTTAAAATACTGGACAAATATTAAATTAGATATAGACCGGAGTTAAATTATACTATCAGGAATAATAATGAAAGCCATATATATAGGGAATAAAAAACTCCGCGAGATAGATCTCCTCGATCCAAGACTTGACGAGGATCTTTTTGTAATTATGAATGAATATTCTCTAATGGAATCTCATATCATCTATTTTTCCGCGGGTGAATCAAAGATCAAAGAAATTCTTATAAAAAAGGATCCTACTTATTCTGTATAAAGCTCCTTTTACTCTTTTTCGTTTTCTATTATTTCTATCATCAGATCTACAATAGCCGGATCGAGCTTTCTCCCTTTTTCAGAGACCATAATAGCCAGGGCTTTATCGAGTTCCATGCCGTTTCTGTAAGGTCTGTCCGAAATAAGTGAATCATAAACATCCGCTACGGCAATCAGTCTCCCCATGAGAGGAATCCCCCTCCCCTCAAGACCGTAAGGGTAACCGCTGCCGTCCCAGGCCTCATGATGAAAGAGTATCCCATTAATAAATTTTTCATGGCCGGGAATATCTTCAACTATCAGAACTCCCGCCTGGGGATGTCTCTTGATTACATCATACTCTTCACCGCTAAGCAGAGCAGGCTTATCCAGTATTGCCTCGGGCACTCCGATTTTGCCGATATCATGAAGACTGGCGGATATTCGAAGATCATTTATAAATGACTCCCCCATACCCATTTTTACAGCGAGCTTTCCGGCATACGAAGCAACTCTCTCGCTATGGCCCGAGGTCCACCTGGACTTGGTGTCTATTGTTTTTGAGAGAGCTAAAAGTACTCCAAGAAAGAGGTTCTCCTTCTCTTCAAAAAATTTAACGCTCTTCATGGCAACACCGGTCTGGTCGGCCAGTGCTTTCAAGGTTTCAATTTCAAAATCTGTAAAGGCCTCATTTATATCTTTCCCCACAATAAGGGACCCGATATATACTTCATCAAGATATATCGGAAGATTCATCAGGTGCAGAAAATCCTCTCCAATATATGAATCGAGAAAATGAAGATAATCCGCGTCTATGTTTTTATTAATTATAAAAAAACTTTTATGTTTTTCAATATTGCCTTTCCCGAGTTTATTAAACGGCAGAGAAACCCCTTTCCCCTTGTCGCCCTTTACCCCTTTAATATAATGGGAAAGAATGATATAACTCTCTTTATCCATTTCTGCCATGGCCAATGCGACCATGCAGTCTTTAAAAAGATCCGAGACGATAAATGTTACCCTATCGATAAGATCATGACGGGAGATCGAAGAGAGGACGGCCTTATCAATTCTGTTCATAACCGATATCGCCTCCATCCTTTCATTCATACTTTCAAGATTGCTTTTTATACTGTCAGCCATTCTGTTTATCGATACAGATAAATCACCGATCTCGTCTTTTGACACAATTTCAGTTCTGATATCAAGATTACCCGATGCCAGCCCGGCAGCCTGGGAACTTAATCTTGAAATAGGTGTGGATATGTGACGGGCTATGCCTTTAGAGAGAAAAAGAGAAACCAGAAAAAGCGCCAGACCGTAAAGAAGAATAACCTCACCTCCTCCGATGAACTTCATTGCACCTTTGCGGCTTGAGATAATTCTTCCGATATAGATATTTTTATCCTGAGGCCTTGTGAGATTTATCCAGAAATTTATATTATCACTTTTACCGTAAAAGACAGAATCAGAATATGACACACGCCCTTTACCGATTGCTGAAATTACAGCGGCCTCTTCTTCATGGGGGATTTCCTTCTTTCCGATCAGCCCCGAATCGTCTCTGAATAATTTAAACCAGCGGGATGAAGAATTTGAATAATAATAAATCAGTATTTTCTTATCTTCATTTTCATTCTTATCTTCCGGGATCTGATTTTTAAGAATTGATATAAAGGGGAATACTATATTCAGTTTTTCATCAAACTCTTTTCCCACTGAACGCTCAATGATATCAGGGGGGAGACTATTGTTTTCAAGCCAGTCATCTGCAACGTGAGATACAACTTTTTTCAGATGATTTGTCGCAGCGGTTGTATAAAATATAAAAGAGAGGTGACCGACAAGAAGTCCAAAGAGGGTAAAATAAATCGTGAGTTTATATTTAAATTTAAGTCTGCTGAATATCAGCCGGAGTTTATTTATTAATTTACGAATCATTTTTTCTGAACCATTCAAGTTTATATTTATATCACCGGATAATTAGAGAATATACAGAGTCAATGTTTATTCCTATTCCAGATTATTATTTTTCAGAAACAGGTCCATATCCGCGGGAATGCCTGCAATTATTTTTATTTTACGTTTTTCGAAAGGATCAAAAAAACTGAATGAATGAGAATGAAGAGCACATCTGGTAAATCCGGCTCTTTGTGCAAGCTCATCACTATCTCCCGATTTAATATAATCGAGGTAAATTGTTTCATCATCACCGTAGATCTTGTCTCCGATTATGGGATATCCGGCATACTTGAGATGTACACGTATCTGATGCATTCTCCCGGTGACAGGTGAAGCTTTTACAAGAGAGTATAAGTCTGTTGAGGAGATACGTTCAAATTCGGTAATCGCCGATTCACTGCCATTTTCATATGCCTCCCTCTTTTTATTTATGAGAGAGTCTCTTGCGGGACCGATGGGCGTATCAACTGTAAACTTCCCCTCTTTCAGATTTCCCCGCACAATTGTCAGATACTCTTTCCCCACCTTGCCGAAATTTTTCTGAACTTCCGACGCCGCGGCAGAATTTTTCCCCAGAAGAAGCGCCCCGGAAGTCTCCCTGTCAAGACGGTGTACCGGGTAGTATTTTTCGCCGCGCTGATCTTCAAGGAGCATTACAAGTGTATTGCGGAAAAAAATTCCCGAAGGATGTACCGGCAGGTTGCCGGTTTTATTTACAGCAAGATAGTTCTCATTTTCAAATATTACGGTAAAGTCACTATCCACTTCAGGTTCAATTATTTCACCGGCTATGTACTCAATCATATCACCGGAGCATACATGTTTTTTAACATTCAGAATTACAGATCCGTTAAGGATAAGCTTACCTGCCGTTATCTCTTTCTGCCAGGAGGTTCTGCTCATATAACTGAATCTTCTGGAGAGATAAATATCAAGGCGCAGTCCGTGATAATTCTCACCGACAAGAGACTCCATTATCCTGTCTTTAGATTTCTCATTCCGAGTAAAATTATTCATAAAAAATCAGCTCAGCACTGAGAGCAGCTCTTCTCTCAATCTCCCTCTTCTGTCAAAATCCTTATCACTCACTATAAGATCGGAATTTCTCATGAAGCCCACATGCCCGGACCTGCCGTCAGAGGCGTGAAACATTATACTTCTTGCAATCTCAATATTCTTTAGAGCATTAGTCCCTTTCTTTTCCCAGTGAAAACTCTTTGATTAAATTAAGCATTTTAAAAAGAAGATCCACTGCCTCGGTAGCGGTTACATCATTAACATAACCGATTATCAGCCCCCCCTTACTCCGCATTGCAATATTATCTGCCCCGGCGGAAACTAGTGTCTCCTTAATAATTTCACTGAATCTTTTATAAACGATGTCACCGGAATTATTCCCGCAGATCCGGTTTACATCAACAAGATTCGAAAGCTCTGCACAAAAAACATGGCGGGATCTGTTTTCTGAATAGTTCCCGTTTTCATCATACACTTCATGAAGAATGAAATCCTCAAAATACTCCCATTTTTTAAAACCGGTCAGAGTGTCGATATAAATTTTTTCAGCGTCAGAGTTCAAGCCCTCCTCTCCGCAGCTGTTTTCGGAATCATCACTCATTCCGTCCCTGCCGGTGTTCTGAATATTATATGACTCAAGTTCCCCCTGCAGTTTAAGCACTTCATCATTTATAGCTTTTATTCCATTATGCTTTAAAGTCTCGGCAAAATATTCAGCTATAGAGCATCCGGACTTTGGGATGGATAATTTTAGCATTTAAAAGAAAATTATAATTCTCAGAAACATCACGCGACTCATATTTACCCGCCTGATAAAACTTATTAATCAGATCATTAAATCTCATGCAGATATTGTAACACTTTGCGGAAATTTCACTCAGTGACTCCCGCAGCTGTTTTGTTTCACCGGGAAGAGTTGCCGGATTTTCATGCTCCATAAGTTTTTTTATAAACTCATCTTTATCGATTTCCTGTGAATGTTTAAAATTCAGGAGGTCTTTCCCTCTTTTACCCTGAAGCTCAAGGGAGAGAGAACGGTAATCATCAACGGCTCTTGATAATTCCGGGAAATTATCGAAATATCCCTTTATGATATTATTGTCATATTCCAGTTCAAAATTATCGCGGGTAATAACCAGTTCAAGAATATATTTCAAGTAAGCATCAAAAACTTTCATAAGCATAAAAAACGGCTTGATATGAGAATCTTTATTCCATGCCGAAAGAGCCCCGCGTGCTTCAATTTCAAATAATCTTTTAGCCAGATTTTTACCCTGTATACTATACTTTGTTGTTACATTGGAAAGCTCGGATAGTCTGGATTGAATTTTTGAGCCCTCGGTAGCCTGCTGGTGGCTTTCACTTTCAATGGCTTTAGCCGCCTCTGGAGTATACTCTTTCTCTAAACTGTTCAGCATACCATCTTCGCTTACAATATACATAAGCTGATTAAATGTTTTTACCTGTACCCCGATATATGCCGTATAATATGAGTATAAGGACCCGGATATAGTTTTTGTTATAACTTCTCTTTCGCTGTGTTTTACAGTTCTGCTGTTATGAACCTGTCTGTCGGTTAGAAACCCCACATACCCCATAAATCCATGCCCCGGAGGATTGTCTTTAAAGACTTTTTTCAGTCCGTTATCAATATATTTCAGATTACGCATGACTGAAATATAAGCAGATGAAAAATCATTCATCTGTTCAAAAATCTCCATGGGATGGTAGGAGAGATTTCTTTTTACTGCTGCAAGCTTATCAAAAGATTTCCGCATTTCATACAGCTTAACAATGGAGTTGTATTCAAGAACAGTAAGATAATAATAGTATCCATCGAGTATTTTTTTAAGATCGCCCGTAATCTCTTTGTGAGCCGATGACGCTCTCAGGCGGATAATGTCAAATGATTCACTTCTATAGCGGTGTGATAAAAGAGTGATTGTTCCGAATTCAAGTGCAAATTTTGTAAGACGGTACCAGTCGGTAAACCAGAATCCGGTTTTTTTAAGACGGGCAATATCCTCCTGCTTTTTACCGGATTCTGCTTTAAATTCAAGTTCACCGGCTACGCGGTCTTTAACCTGATGTATCAGATCTTCGGCCATACGTTTTTTCGCAAGATTATTAAGCCCGGAACCTGCTATTACCGCAAAACGATCCTTCTCATGCGGTGTCAGTTTTATTTTTTTTTCTGAAAGATAGTGGTCAAAAGCATCAACTGTTTCTTTAAATGAGAAATAATTTTTTCTTTCCGCACTATTAGAAGAGCCTTTCATCTCTTCAAGTACCCTGTTCAGCTTCTCAAGATATTTTTTATGTTCTTCTGAATCTCTTCCTACCTCTTCCAGATAGCTGTTTACATTTTTTTCGATGCCGCCCAAAGAAATTACCTCGTATAAATTATATTAATTTCCGCAGGAGAAAATTTCAATCATATAAACCGGTTTTTAAAAAAATATAACTTATGCATCTTTAAATAACACTGCAGCTTTTATACCGCCATTCATAAAAGGAATCTTCCTGTCATACTTAAGTCCAAGGACATTCTCTTTCTCATACCCTGGAACAATAATCGCGTAACCGCAGGTGCTGAAATCAGTACGGATCTTAACTCCGATTTCACGATATATCGATTCTTCCGAACCATCTTCAAGTCTTTTGCCATATGGAGGATTAAGAACGATAAGTGTTCTTTTATCTTTTGTAATATCTCCGGACAGAGAGAAAAAATCTGCAGCTTCAGGTCTTACCATACTGCTGAATTGTTCCGGGATATTCGATTTTGCAATATTAATAGATTCAGAATCTATGTCTGATGTTATAATTATCTGTTTCACTTCTTCTGCAGAAATAATCTCTTTTGCTAGAGAATTTTTTAAAAATCTGAATGCACTCTCTTTAAAACAGGGCCAGTGCATAAAAGGAAATTCACGTTCGAATGCCGGAGGAGTTTTTGTCAGAATAGATGCTGCTTCAAGACTGAAAGTTCCGGAACCGCACATGGGGTCGACTATCTGATCATAACCGTTTATACCGGCTTCGAGAAGAATAAGCGCGGCGCTGGTCTCCCGGAGCGGGGCTCTGTTTATCTTTTTCCCGGCACCTCGTTTATAGAGAAACTCACCAGATGCATCAAGGCTGACCGTGCAGAGATCATGGCTGTTTCGTATTAAAATTGTCTGTGTATATACGGCATCATCATCGAGAATAGTATGATATATCATAGATTTTTCTGCGCTTATTCTGTAAACAATCCGGGTCGATGAGGAGATATAAAGTTCCCATGGAAAAGACCTGATAAGTCTTTCCAGTTCAAAATAGTTAACAGACCTGAAGGATGCAATCCGCATCATTATTCGCCCCGCTGTGCGGGACATGAGAGAAGCCATATAACACGAATCGAGTTTACCGGTAAATTCCACACCCCCTTCGATGAATTCATTCTTCACTGATAAATTCAGCCCGGAGAGTTCCCATGCTGTTCTTTTCTCAAATCCGGGCTGGACCACTGCAAAAAAATCATGCTCCCGTCCAATGACATGATTTTTCACTCTCCGCTTAAGAGCACTGTTTTCTATTTTATCAAACATTTTTATTCCCTGCAATTTTAAATTATTATAATTACCATACAGCATTTATCCCCTGACTTTTATAAAGAAAAAAAAACTCTATATATCCCCGCCGCCAGTGTGGTAGAGGTTTATTTTCGGGGCACAGCGCTTCGCGCTGCGCCTGTAACCGGGGGCTTACAGGGGCAGCTCCCCCGTAAGCCCCCGGTTACAGCGTATGCGGAGCATAGGCCCCAGAACCATGCTAAAATCAAGTTACTGAACTACAAGATGAAAATTATTTTTTTGTAAGAAGAGTAAGAGTCTCAACGTGCGGAGTCTGAGGAAACATATCATATGCTTCAAGAAAATCGATGTTATACCCTTCGAGGAGTTTTAAATCATCCCGGCATGTTACAGGATTACATGACATATAGATTATACGCTCAGGAGCCATTTCATTTATATATTTCAGCATTTTCTGTTCCATCCCGCCCCTGGGAGGATCGAGTATAAGTGTGTCGAATTTACCGGTATTCTCTTTTACATATGCAGCAGCATCGGCACAGATAAAATTAACATTCTCTATTTCATTGTTCTCTCTGTTTCTTTCCGCCACATCCACAGCCTCCTGAACAACCTCAACTCCCGTAACACTATCTGCTGCTGACGCGGCGAAGAGTGAAATACTCCCCACTCCGGAATAGAGATCAAGAGTGCGGCCGCGCGTTAGTGACAGGATCTTTCTGTACATCTGAAGCGCCATTTCCGAGTTCGACTGGAAAAATGAATTCGGAGTTATCATGTAGTCTATCCCGTCGAAGGTTTCTGTTATAAAACCTTTCTTCAGAGTCTGAAAAATATCGCCATAATTAAGATCCGCTACTCCGTCACTGAGTAAAAGCGATGATGAATCTACCTCCTCGAGAAAATCGTAAAGAGCAAATCCGAATCTGTTCTCCGGTTTCGAAACTACAAAGTTTACCATCAACTCTCCGGTAAACCGTGCCTGGCGGAGTACAATATATCTTAAATATCCCTCATGCTTCAGGTA
>PGXT01000055.1:37996-40430 GCA_002839285.1 Spirochaetae bacterium HGW-Spirochaetae-5
TAATAAGAGCTGATTTTCATAGGGTATATTCTGAAACATGCAGCCGCCGCACTCGCCGAAATATCTGCACTGAGGCTCGCACCCCTCACCTTTATACTTCTCTATAAGTTCACCGAAAATTTTCTTTTTTTTTCTTTTCATCTGATTCCTGTAATATAAATTATGATCTCAACAGCATTCATATGGTTTACGGGCATAGAAAATTTACATCTCTGCCGACTGAAATAATAAATTTTTTATATCAAAATAAGTATTCATAAAAACCATTTATTAATCAGTAATTATTCCTGAATATAATTTTTAGAGTAAAAAACAAAAAAATTATATCCCCGCCGCCTTCGGCGGCGAGGATAACAGAGCTTTTTTACTTGAGAAAAGTTAAGTAATAAATACTGTTTATTAATACTTATTTTCAGCCGGATATTGTACAAGTAAAATATATGAAACTATTGATTAATTATGGTTGCTATTACAGCAAAACTTGTCCAAATGAAGATTCAATTCTTCTACTTGAATGATAAGGTATATTTTATGAATCTTAAACGACTACTTCTTATATCAGCCGGTATTATTATACTTATTCTTCTTTCCGGTTTTTTTATTATAATTTTCCCTTTTGTCGGAAATAAACAAGTTGTGAATAACGCAGAGTTTGCTGACGGGAGAATCATCTCAGTAATTGACGGCATGAGCCAGGCGTTTATTCTTAATGGAAAAGATGGGGATATCGGACTCATAGACGCGGGAAATTCACCTGACGGAAAACCTATACTCAAAGCACTGGCAGTAAAGGGGATTAAGCCCTCAGACGTTAAATCAATATTTCTGACTCACGGACATCCTGATCATATTGCGGCTGCAGGAATATTTAAAAATGCTAAAATCTATTCTCTTAAAGAGGAAGTCCCGATTTCAGAAGGTATTAAAAATAACTCATCACCACTTGCATTTCTATTCGGAACTTCCCCTACCGGTTTAAAAGTAACAAATATATTAAAAGATGGCGAGGTAGTTACGCTTGGCTCTCTAAAGATAGAAGTTTTTTCAATTCCGGGGCATACCGCCGGGAGCGCAGCCTATCTCGTCAATGGAGTTTTATTTTTAGGTGATGCAGCTCTTTCATCTTCAGATGATAAAATTAAACATGCCGTCTGGGCCTTCAGTACAGATGTTAATCAGCAGAATAGATCGCTTAAATCACTTGCATTAAAGCTTCTCCCCCGGAAAAATGAGATTAAGAGTATAGTTTTTTCTCATTCAGGTCATATTGAGGGGCTCCAGCCTCTCATAAACTTTGCAGATGGTGTTAAATAATTAATTTAATGAAACAGAAATTTTAGAGAAGAAAGACAGGAACCAGATGAAAAACCTCAGAGTGACCCTTATACAAAGCGCAATTGAATGGCACAATATTGACTCAAACATTCTTCACTTCAGGTCTCTGATATCTGATATCGAAAATAAAACTGACCTTATAATCCTTCCCGAAATGTTTACGACAGGTTTTACAATGAATCCCGTCGCTATTGCAGAAGAGATGAACGGGGAAGCAGTATCCGCCATCAAAGAGTGGAGCAGTACCTCCGGAGCTGATATAACCGGAAGCATAATAGTTAAAGAAGACAACCGTTACTACAACAGGCTCATCTGGGTAAAACCTGATGGAGAAATTTTTACTTACGATAAACGCCACCTGTTCCGCATGGCAGGAGAGGAGAAAGTGTACTCACCTGGAAATTCTCATCTGACTGTGAATTTACACGGCTGGAGAATCCGCCCTTTCATATGTTACGATCTCAGGTTTCCGGTCTGGACACGCAATACGGGAACTGAATACGACCTGGCCCTGTTTACTGCAAACTGGCCTGCCGCCAGAGAGACGCACTGGGATACTCTTCTCCGCGCACGCGCCATAGAGAATCAGTGCTATATTGCGGGAATTAACCGTACAGGAATCGACGGCAATGGTGTTAACTATAACGGGAAATCATCTATGATAGATTTTTACGGAAACATTCTATTTCAGGCAGATGAAAAAGAATGTATACAAACAATGGAGCTTTCATATGATGAACTTACAGGATACAGAGAGTCATTCCCTGCATGGATGGATAGTGACAGGTTCCAATTGATCTAATCAATACATACTGTCACTTCTCACTACAGGGTTTCGGGACTTTCGCGAAGAACTTCTCTAATTACAACATCAAGTTCAGCAATTGAAACCGGCTTCATCAGAATTTTAACAAAATTCTGTAATTCGAAAACAGAGTCATCAATTCCTGAAAGATACCCGGAGATAAGTATAATAGGCATCTCCGGATACTTCAATTTCATTTTACCGCTCAGTTCATGCCCGCTCATACCAGGCATCATCTCATCTGTGATTACCAGTTTTATATCATTTCCGGACTCTTCAAGCAGTTTCAGTGCC
>PGXT01000238.1 GCA_002839285.1 Spirochaetae bacterium HGW-Spirochaetae-5
ATTAGAATCAGTAGGACTTTTAACATCAAAACTATAACTGGCCTGATTATTACCACTATTAGAATCACCCATGGCCGCAGTGGACCTCCACTTACCATTGAAAACCTTAACAATAGGTATCGCAGCACGTGCATGTGTACTGGTTAAATCACCATAAACACTCACTATATTCACAAAATAACCAATATTCCCAGCCTGCAAAACCAAATCCAAACTAACACTATCATTCACTAACAACAAACCAGCATCCCACACACCACTGGCCACATCATAAACTCCAGGCCCTTGAGAAGATAATAACTTCAAACCCGCCGGAATCTTATAATTCAACTTAGCATCACACGATTTAGGGCCTAAATTACTAAGAATAATAATCAAATGAACTGTATCACCAATACCTACACTACTAGCATTACCTGTAATATTCACGGCCAAATCAGTGGCCTCAGAAGTCACATTCAAAGCATTAACACTAATATCATACCCGCTGGAGAATCCAAGTAATTAATCTAAAAAATCAATATTTATAATTTGATCCTAAATATTTTAATTTACCACCACACCCACAAATATCACTATAATCATCTCTTGATTCACCTTCAGGAATCTGATAGTAATTTCCACATGATTTACAAACCAAATAATCACTATGATTATCTAAATCACCTATTCTCTCAGGAATAGCCTTATACCAGGTAACATCTGTTTTAATAAGCTTTAAAAAAGTCGCGTAAGCTTTTACCGTGTCCTCAATCCCAATTCCTAAACGACCATCGTTCACCGCACTACAAGCCGCTAAAAACTGAACAAAAAGATTTTCTGTTGATCTATAGATTGCTGGCCAGTTGTTTACTGCAGGATAATCCAAAATAAAGTCTGTAACTTCTAAAGTTAGTTCGTTTAATTTTTTGTAGAGTTCTTTTTCTTCCCAGTATGTTTTTCCGAGTGATTTAATGTATTCTGGAGTGGTTTCAGGTAAATCTTCCAGTTTTACACTATCAAAGTCATCTAAAGCGAAGATTATGCGTTCATCTAGACCACTAAAATAAATATTCAGCATATCTTCCTTTTCCAAAGGGCTTTTGTGCATATAATAAACAGATTCAATGAAAGAGTATAAAGTAAGAGTATCTTGAACTGTGATAATTGATTTAGTGAAAATTGTGGTGAGTAGGCCGCCTTTTTTGAGATTATCATATGCAAGGATCTCTATTCGATGTTTTGGCAAATCACCTAAAAAATCAATATCCTTATTAAATTTCTCCTGATTTGAAGCTTCAATTAATTTTTCATAAAAACCTGATTCCATAATATCTCTAATTTCAAGAAGAACACCATCTAAACCAACAATATCCAATCCCCATAGATATTTAAAAAGGTCTTCCATACCTCCCTGCCTCTTCAAAGCCCTTTCATCCAACTGCTTCTCCATTTTATCAATAATACCCAAAAAAATCACCTCTGATTATTATTTATCTTGGGCCGGATCAAAAATAAATATTTTCTCGAAACTTTCACGATCCGGAAGCTGGACTTGCATCAGACTAGTAAAAATATCTATAATAGCATTCATCGTTCCTTCAGGATCCTTAACAAATTGCCAACTTGAATAAATTAATAATAAAGCGTCGACTTTCCCTTCTTGACCAGGGAATAATTTATAAAGCCCTCTTTTAAATACAGACATTCCATAATTAAAACCAGCAACTCTCAAAAAGCCATCCCACGCCTGCAAAGTCTTCTGAACAGTAGGATAATTAATAACCTTCTCAGCTTGTTTTGAAGTTTCATAAATATATTTTGAATACTTACTATTACCAAAATATTTAGTTATTGTATTTAACGCTTTGAAGTTATTTAAAAATGTGCTTTTTATTCCTTGCAAATACTCACCTGTTGCTGAACCGCCCATTGGAACGAATTCCAAGAAAGCTAAAACTGCAACTTCAACCGAGAATTTAAGAATTGATTTACCCCAATCCTCATATTCTTCCTGAGTAAGTTCTGGGCCAGGATCACCTGTCCAATCTGGCATTTTAGGTGGTTCATTAGGCTTTTTATTATCATTTTGGCCACTATCTTGGCTATTGTCTGTTGGAGTGTAGCTCGTGAAATCTCTAATATAACGGATA
>PGXT01000239.1 GCA_002839285.1 Spirochaetae bacterium HGW-Spirochaetae-5
ACTGTCCATTCAACCGGGCGTGAATTGTGTCCTGATGGAGCATATGATGCCATCTTTATCAGCTGATTAAGTTTATCTTTGTCAACAGGCTCTTTTTTAAACTTTCTTACAGAGCGTCTTGCTTTCATGTAGTTTTCCATAACTTCATGTCCCGGATTCCATTGCGGATTTATCTCTTCGCAATCCTCTGATTTCATTGTGTTGAGGCTGAACGCTCCGGTTGGACATACTGCAACACAGTGTCCGCAATTAATGCAGAATTTTTCCGCGCCTCTTACCGGTTCAGGGAGATCGTCCTTTGTTTTCATTGCTATTATCTGCATTGGGCATTCCATTACGCAGAGCCTGTCCTTTCTGCATTTAGCTTCGTCTATTGTAAAAAGCGCCATCTGTTTTCTCCTGTATTTAATAATTTCAGATCCGGTTATTACCGGAGTAAGGCTCTGAACTTTGACCGGTTGAATCTGAATCTCTCAGTAGTCTCTTATTGACGGAAATCCGGTTTATCGGAAAAACCGGAACTCTCTCATCAATGGAATAACATGTTTATAATAAAAAGGTTCAGAGCCCGATTCACTGCAGCTTAAGCAGTATAGTTTTTATGTCTATTATAAAAAGTTAACAGCTCAAAAACCGGTCGTATTTTATCTCCCTTTGGATGGTAAAATTTTTCTGGTGTGCGTACACAGGGCTCTGAGACTTGACAATTTACTGTCGTAACAGTTTATCGATACTTACATAAAAAGATATTGATAATAATTTCGTTTTAGCTATCATTGTATGAATATGGGGTAAGTTTATGGTCTTAAGGGAGTTTAAATCTCTCAAAAAAATCAATGTTGGAGTTGTCTGTGCTGTATCTGCCGCATTTTTATTTATAATGGGGTGCACACAGGAAAAGAACGGCAGTACATATGCTGTTTCAGGTGTGGCTGATCTCAGCAGAAGCGGGTATATTCCAAAAATTATTGATTTAAACGGCGAATGGGAGTTCTACCCCGGAGTACTCCTTACTCCTGCTGATTTTGAAAATCCTGATAAATTATTGAGGCCTGTTTTTCTGCATGTCCCCGGTGACTGGAATAAACTTCAGGATGCTAAAGGTATTGGAACATACAGATTAAAAGTAATGCTCCCCCCGGAAAGAAAAAACTATTCCTTAAAAATTAAATGGGTCAGAACAATCTGTAAAGTCTGGGCAGATAATAATCTCCTTGCCGAGATTGGGGAGATAAAAGATCCGGTGCAGAGTTCTTTACCAAAGGGGAATATTGCTATTACTGATTTTAACACGGAAGGGACTGTGATGACTTTAACCGCCCAGGTTGTTAATTTTCAGGACAGACGCGGCGGTTTATGTTATCCGGTTTCCATAGGGCCGCCATCAGCAATTTATTCTGCGGAAATTTTTAATACATTTTTAAACAGCATTGTACTTGGTGCGCTTGCCATTGTAATAATTTTTCATTTAACCATACACCTGTATTTCAGAAAAGCCTCTTCCAATCTATATATCTCTCTGATCTGTCTGATGGTAATGGTGAGAATTTTTGTACTTTCAGATTCATTTTTTATATTCTCAATTGTTGAACCTCTTGGCTACAGGATGATTATAAAAGCTGAATTTGTATCTTTTCTTCTTGTTTTCATTTTCTTTTTAAGATTTTTTGTTAAACTCTATTACGCCGAAGTCAACAGCCGCACTTACCGTTTTCTTTTGTACTTTGGTATCTCCTCTCTTGTTTATGTTATTGCTGCTCCGGTCTATTACATAAAATCGGCACTCCCCATATTCCAGATTTATATAATGATTGTTACCCTTTATGTTATTGCCGGGCCAATGCTCTCTGCGGTAAAAGGAAAGATGAAGGGGGCGATGATATATTTTCTGATAATGATTACCGCTTTTTTAACTTTCATAAATGATATTATCTATTTTTTAACCAGCATGGGTCCGGGGAGTCTCAGCCAGTATATGTTTTTTGTCTTTCTTGCCGGACATTTCTTTATTATAGCCATGTATTTTTCTGAAATATTTCAGAAAAATGTAACTCTTTCTGAAGAGATATGTGTTGAGAAGGAGATTGTAACTAATCTCAGCTATATTTCATC
>PGXT01000056.1 GCA_002839285.1 Spirochaetae bacterium HGW-Spirochaetae-5
AATCTTTGATCTGACGTTCAATCTCCTGCCAGCTCATTCCGTAATGGGTATAATTTTTATAAGGGAAACGGATTCCCGGATCTGAATTATTTATGTACGGTTTAAGATAGCTGAATTCTGCCGGGAGTTCCATTACACTTTTTTTTCCGCTGTGGCAGTTCAGCAGAACAGGTTTGAATCCCCCCTTTATCAAAGCTGAAGCTATATAGAGGAGTCCCAATGGCTGACGGCGGATTCCCGTAACATAGAAATCTTCAATTGGAGGATTTATTAATGTTATTTTCATATTATCTTTACTCTGTATTTATTCAGCATTAACTTAAAGGGAAGTCAACATCTTTAAAAAAGTATGCGGCTCTTTAATGTTTATGCCTGTGATGCATATCGGGCCAGTGAGGATGAGCATGTTCATCCTCTTCATGTGTATGAATATGTTCATGATAGGATACTTTTTCTTCGTGAGGATGATTATGATGCAGATCATCATGTCTGTGAAAATGAATATGCTCGGTTTCATGATGGTGATGATGATGTTCATGTTTTTCAAACATAAAAAATATTATTGATACAGTAAATAATGCAAAAGAGATAATCTGTAGAGAGCTTATGCTTTCAGACAGAAAACTCCGAAAAATGGAGCACTGGAAAAAATTATCTGGCTCCTGATCGCACCGAGTTTCTGAGCTGAAATTATATACAGAACAATACTCAATCCGTAGGAAACACTACCTAAAATTACTGCATATATAATTAACTCGGTTCCCGGAGTACTGCCCGAAAAATAGTAACCCGCTGCAGTATTAACAATACCGGCAGATAGTCCCTTAATAAATGTACTCTGCACCGCCGATATCCCGTCAATGAGAGCTGTAAAATGATTATCAAAACCCCAGCATATACATGCCGAGCCCACCAGTACCGCGGAGAGCACACCAGAATGCCCCTCATTTACCGTAAGTATAAGACCTGAAATAAGAGCAAAGACCACGCCAGCCCACCCCTTTACCCCGAGAAAATCTTTAAAAAAAAGAAATCCCAGAAGAGCGGTCGCAGCCAGTTCAAGATTAAGCCACAGAGAAACAGATGAAGCAGATGCGTACTTCAGTCCGGTTAATATCAATACAGGACCAAGAACTCCCCCCAGAAGAACTGAACCTGATAATCTGATCCTGTTATTCCGGTTCATATTGAGCAGATGAGGCAGTTCTTTCCGGATCAGAATTACCGGCAGTAATCCCATTGACGCGCCGAGATATAAAAGACCTGCCAGAAAAACAGGGTTAATATCATTCAGCAGAATTTTATTAAACGGGGTATTAATGCCGAACAGAGCTGCTGAGGACAGAGCCACAATCATGGCGGAATATTTTATTATTATCGTTTTCATTATATTATTCCATATATTATAAATGCAAATAAAGAATTGAATGGGGATTAAATTCAATAATTATTTTAAATAGCGGTTCTGCTTTCCACAGCAGAGAATTATTTTCAAAGAATGACTGTCTCATATTATCAGAAGCAAAAAAAAGATGAAAAGTATCAATATTAACAGTAAATTCTTCAAATGATTCTAATAATAGATTTTTTGAATAATTAAAGAGGTTTAAAAATGCCCCATATAGTTCTTGAAAATACCAGTGCAGTAAAAGATGCCTTTAATGCCATTACACCCTTCGCTGAAAAAACAGAAAAAGGGATGCTCAAGGTAATTGATAAATTTTTAAATTCATCTGAGCAGGTTGTATTAATTGAAGCTCTTGCTATCGAAAACGGAAAGAATCAGAATTTTTTCATACAGATCTCCCGGAAAGAATCCAGTCTTACAGTAAGGCTTCTTCCGATGACCGATCCGGAAAAAACCGACGGTGTTAAAACCATCATGGCAAAAATAGCAAAGCAGATTAAGGATAGAGATACAAATATCTTATACGGCAAGACCAATCTTCAGGATTTCCTGATAGATTAAATATCAATCACCTTTATCGTAATAAGCCCTAAAGCAAGGTATCTTGAAAACTTACCTGCGAACATAAATATAAACACCTTCCAGACAGGGGCTCTCATAAATCCTAATGCTACGGCAAGCGGATCCCCAATAACAGGGAGCCAGCATAGAAGAGAAGCAAGAGCTATACGGTCTTTAATTTTTAAATGGAGAGATTTTACTTTTTCAATATTTACATTCATATATTTTTCCAGCCATTCCCATTTTACGAGATAACCAAGAAGATAACTGCTCATACCTCCAAGGGTATTTCCTGCCGAAGCTGAAATCAGACAGAGTGTAAAATCATAATTCCCGTAGAGCATTGTACTGAATAAAACTTCTGATCCTAATGGAAGAACTGTTGCAGCAAGGAACCCTGCAGTAAAAAGACCCAGATAACCCGGGTCAAGCAACTCTATCATTAATAAAACCTGCTGATATAATAATTAAAATTTTCCTGATAAAAATATCATGATACATCAATAACGCACATCGAGATCATCGGCATCTAGATGAATTGTATGACACTTCATCTGCAGTAAAGATTTTTTTTCGTTGAAATACCATGAAGATTCAATTTTGTTCACTGCGGCAACAGTCAGGAGCCACTCCTCCTCATGCGGATGAATCTGTTTATCAGAGGAGGCAAGAACAAGTCCGTCTTTAATAAATTTTTCAGCAAGCTCATTTGATGAAAAAACCGGAGGTTCCTCAGATATATATTTATTCCCGATAATTTCATTTATGGCATCTTCAATAAAGCCCTTTTCAAAACCCAGAGCCTTCCCTATCCGGGTTATAATGACATGTTCAGGTTCTGAAATTTTATTATCTTTACGGACAAGGAGAAGCATACCTTTAAAATAATTACTGCCGTCTATAACTGGAATTTTCATATTACCCCTCAATGTTTTTACACTTTCACAAAACTGCTGTAAATTCAGAACATACACACCGGTATTATACTTTTAATTATTACCCGATGAAAAATATTTCTAAAAGTTATTCTGAATTTATAATCTGTCAAAATCGAAACATGGAAGTTACAGTATTAATTTATTCACCCCTTATTATCTGGATTTTTCATATTCCTTTACTGCATTAGAATTGCCCGCGTCATTAAAATCAATAATATTCTTCAAGTGAATGAACGAGTCAAATTCAATTTCTTTAAAGATTACCGCAACTCCCTTTGACTCTTTCCTTGAAACTACACCATTAATTTTAAGCGTCAACTCAGATGTGGAACCCGAAAGGTAAATCGAAACCTCCACGGCAGTATCAACCGGTATGTTTTCTGAAGTATTCATAAACATACCGCTGGTGCTCAGATTTTCAACATCCCCGTTAACAGTTACTCCATCATACTCAAGCGAAGCATTTACATGAAATACAACTCTTGATTTATTCCTTTCATTCATAAAATTTCATCTCCTCATGCATAAACACTTATATATCAATACTGTAATAAATGTATCAGAATTTATCAAGCAGTGGTGTCTTTTTTTCATTTAATCTTTTTGCTGGTTACCTGGAGATTATTGTAAGTTTAGTATCATGGTGAAAGATTGTTTTTTATAAGGTTTTTTATATGGCTTTTAGATTATACTTTCAAGTAAGAAATATAACCGTTTATCCCCTGGAAATTTCAATGCTTTAAACAATAGCAGGAAGTAATCAAAATTATAATATAAAAAGACCCGTTTAAAGGTCTTTCAATATTATTTATAAAGATTATTTCGCTCCGGCTTTTTTCAGAATCTCAATTAACTCAGGCCATGTTGTAGAAGTTGGAGAATCTTTCGCCCATCCTTCAACTCTCTGAAGTGGTGTTCCATATCCGCCGTCAAAATTAACATCAGCCTTCTTTTCAATAAGAAGCTTAACTACATCAGTACGTCCCCCAAGGAGAGCACCGCTTAATGCAGTACTTTTCCCGGAAGTTTTCTGATTAACATCAACACCCTTATCGAGAAGAAATTTAACGACTTCGATTTTCCCGCTGTTTGCTGCAGTTACAAGAGCTGTTGTGTCATAATTAGCCTTACTCTCGCCATTTATGTCTGCGCCCTCATCATACAGCTTTTTCACTTTTTCAAGATCACCGTCATATGCTGCTTTTACAAACTGATCGGTTAACGCAGGATTTATTGTCCGTTTGCACCCGTTAAATCCGATAACTCCGGCGATAAGAATAAAAATTACACCATAAACTCTGAAATTCCTCATGTGATGCTCCTTTGTATTATTTACTTATGGTGAAGTATACAAAGAATATCTGTTAATTACAAAAAAAATACTTAAAAATCAAAATGTTTTCTATCCCCCTTCTTCCAGAACTCAAATCTCTTTGCTGCCAGTTCAGATGCATCTCTGCTCCGCTGTTCTTTATTATGTATGTCCGGGAAATTCTGCAGAAACTGATCAAGATTATCAGCCACCGCATAAACACGCGGTCCCTCAAAATCGAAAATCAGAACAGGCATCATCTCTTCAGAACTGTCCCAGACAAGAAATCCCTTCGATTCAGGAACTTCGGGGTGATCATAAATTGCCAATGGGATATAAGTATTAAACTCAGCTGTCCAGATCTCCTTAATATTATTAATCCCCTGGGATTTCCCCAGTTCAATTACATCTGTAAGGAGTTCATCAACAAAATGAAGATGAAAGAGTCCGCTGATAAATCCTGTAAAGAGCGCCTGATTCTCTTCAAACTGTTCATACTCCTTCTCTTTAATAAACTGTTCATATCTTGCGGGGAGAGTAACTTTATAACTCTTTGTTATTTTTGATAAAAATATATTTTCGTCCATTTTATACATCCTTTTGTTTTATTAATCAGTCTTTTCATATTATCCTATTTATAGCATTTTACGATTGAAATAGTACTAACTTCAGGCTTTGACTCCGCTCAGCCAGCGTTAAATTACGCTCCCTGCTTGTATTGAGCTTGTCGAAATGAGCGGAGTCGAAGGGCTAATTGTACTGATTCATTCGTTAACCTCTTTTATTTATTCAAAAGCAATAAGCTCTCCGGATTATAGAAAAGAATAAATGACGACCTTAACCGACCGTCAGAATTTAAAAAATTCCAGAATCATTCCCCCTGCCGCTCCGGCTATTACAATAATCCATGGAGGTAACTTAATAAAAACCAGCATCATAAACAACAGAACTGTCAGTGCAAGATCATACTCCGATTTAACAGCCGAAATCCATACAGGATTATACAGAGCAGCTAAGAGTATTCCGATAACAGCAGCATTAACACCTGTAAGTGCCCCCTGTATTTTAGGACTGTTACGAAGCACATTCCAGAAAGGGAGTGTTCCGATAATTAGAAGATAAGCCGGAAGAAAGATCGCAAAAAGAGCGAGCAAGGCCCCCTTCAACCCGCCGATCATTGCTCCCAGATATGCGGCAAATGTAAAGAGAGGACCCGGTACACCCTGCGCAGCTCCATACCCTGCAAGAAAAAGATCTTTGTCAACCCATCCCGTAGGAACAACCTCATGTTCAAGAAGAGGAAGTACAACATGACCCCCTCCGAAAACAAGCGAACCGGAACGGTAAAAACTATCTGCAACTGCAATCATATGATTATTTGTTAAATTACGAACTATCGGCAGTGCGGCGAGCAGAATAAAAAATGCCGCGAGACATAGAAGAGCAAATCTCCGGCTGACCTGAACCCTGATCTTTGTAACTTCGGGAACCTCATGTTTCCTGTAAAATATCAAGCCGGTAATACCTGCCGCGGCGATTATAATAATCTGATTAAACGCAGACTGCCAAAACAGCAATATTATAAAAACTCCAACTGCTATTACTGCCTTAAGTTTATCTGTAATTATTTTCTGCCACATGGTAAGAATAGCCTGAGCAACTATCGCAACCGCAACAATCTTAAGTCCATGAAGCCAGCCTGAATCTATAATATCAAATCCCTGAAGAACAAAGGCGAATAGTATCATCATTACAGCAGAAGGAAGAGTAAAACCGAACCAGGCTGCAATCCCTCCGGGTACACCTGCACGGATAGTACCTATTCCAATACCTATCTGACTGCTTGCCGGTCCTGGAAGAAACTGGCATAGAGCAACAAGATCAAGATAACTCCGTTCATCAATCCATTTCCTTTTATCAACATACTCATTGTGGTAATATCCCAGATGCGCAATGGGCCCGCCGAAAGATGTTAAACCGAGTTTCAAAGAGACCAGAAGTACTTCCAATACAGCTTTAAATCCGGTTTTTGCTGTTATGATTTTTTCTGTCATAGCACCTCATTGCAGTTTCATTTGATTCTATAGCATTTTTCGATTGAAATAGTACTGACTTCAGGCTTAGACTCCGCCCAGCCAGCATTAAATTATGCTCCCTGCTTATATTGAGCTTGTCGAAATGAGCGGAGTCTAAGGGCTAATTATACCAGTTCATTCGTTAACCGCTATAATTCCCAAATAATAATAGATTATAATAAAATGGTCAAACTAATTTCTCAAATGAACATATAGCAGACTCGATTTATTTATTCAGGTAGTGAAATCACCAGTCCGGGGTAAACATATTCTATCTGCTTATGCGAAGGGCCTTTCTGTTTTTTAATATGAGTTCCATAAAACATAATTTTCCCCTTACTATGGGGGATCCCTTTTTCAATTAAATCCTCCTCTGACAAATGAATTTTCTGCGGATCCGATGGTTCTCCATTGAGATCTGTTATTATAATCTGCGGGAACAGTTTTATCTGAGATATCAGTTCATCACTCCAGATAGTGTCAGCAAAATATGAAAAAATTATTCTATAATTTTTAAAAAATGAAAATCCGTAAGTCTCTGTAAAATGATTCATGGAGAAGACTTTCAGATAACTATCATTCTCAATATGAATTCTGCCATCAGCTTCAAGTTCATCAAAAATAAAGTTATCATCAATCCAGCTGTTTACCGGATGATTTTCACTCAATGCAAGTCTGCATATCTCTTTTGATCTATTCTTTATCCCTGGTGGTCCAAGAATCCTTATTTTAAAATTCATGGACTGTCCGGCTGAATTAAAAAATAAACGGAGTATCAGAAATGGGAGACCGAAGTAGTGATCACCATGAAAGTGAGAAATATATATAACACGAATTGCAGACAGATCTGTTTTTTCCCTGAACAGAGAGTTCATTATATCCGGCGGAGTCTCTACCAGAAAATAATTATCAGCTATAAATGAATTGTAAGGCAATCCGTCATTTACAGCTCCGCCGTTACCTAATATCCTGATCTGCATATTTTTACCTGCTGTTAAGATATTAGTATTATTTCAGTAATAAATCAATGATTATTTAAATTCCTCCACAGGCATCAATTCAACGGGAGGATAGACCTGACCGTGAACCGGAGGCATGGAGTTATAAACCCAGTCAATATCAACAACTCCCCGTTTTATAAAACGTGATCTGCTGTATCCTCTGAATTTACCCCGGACAAGAACGCTCTCCATATCGAGAGTCATGGCGAAGATTGCAACTTCAGCTCCTTCAGGAATCATTTTCATTTCGTCAGAGTATGCTGCCGGTGAAAACAGAACAGAATCCGGTGATGCAATACTCTGAATCACCGGGATAATCTCCGGAAAACCGTTACCGTCAACATATACAATAAATTTTAGAGAATCCAGTCTGTTAAAAAAAGAGAGAGATATATCATTCAGAGGAGTATCATGTGAAATCTTTTTATTACGGCCGGATATTCGTGTAAGCAGTACAGACTTAATAATACTCATAATGGGGAGGGTTTCCCTGCCGCCGCAGCTTACCATGTCAAGATAGTGTACAGTATTAATTCCAAAGTAAGTATTATACCTGAACATAGGCTTTTCGTTATACATTATATATTCCGCGCCCTCTCTCTTTTTCTCTCTCCAGAGAGCCTTCCCGCGCCATAATTTTTTATCCATTGTCATCATAAGAAATGCCGTTTTCGGATTATTTCTCACATGCCATTTAGATAGACCATAACTGAACTCGCCGAAGACAAGTTCCTTTTCACTCAAAGGCTGAATAGATGTAATCAATGTAATATGAGGTTCACCTTCACCATTCACAGTTGCAAGGAGTCCGATCTTCTCTGCCGGTTCAAGCTTTCTGATTTCATCTTTTGAAAATGTTTTCATTGAATCCATTTTATTCCTCCTGTTTTTTGAGTTTGTGATGTGTTTGAAAGCCCCCCACCGGGGGGTTTGGGGGGCTGACCGTCGACCCGCTCCACCTGACAATCTCCGGATCAACTCCGCTCCTTCGGGCGATATCCGCAAGCTCTTCCATAAATGATTCCTCAATCAGCGGTGTTTTTTCAAACTCCCACACTTTATCAAGACGGATGTACTTATCTGCGCAGAGGTTGTTGAATGCACAAAGATCCCAACGTTTCACAACACCATCCGGAAGAGACGAAATAAATTTCCCGATCCCTTCAATATTCTCTTTCCGTGCAGCTCTTTTATATACTCACAACATCGCGTCAGATTATCCAGAATTCTTTCGTTACCGCTTCCGGTAAATTCTTTATGCAGTTTTGAATCTATCTCTTTCAGATCATACAAAACAAGATCCGCATGGGAGAATATTTCATCAAAGACGGAGTCATTAAACAGACCGCATGTGTCCACTGCAGTATGGATCCCTTCAGCTTTCAGTTTTTTTAAAAGTCTGCCAACAAATTTTGTCTGAAGCGTCCCCTCTCCGCCGGAAACAGTAATCCCCCCTGAAGATTTTTCAAAATATGCCCTGTCTTTTATAAGCTCTTCAAAAAGTTTATCGACCCCCCATTTTTTACCCAGCAGTTCAAGTGCAGTTGACGGACAATGCTCTGAACATATTCCGCATCCGGCGCAGAGATTTCTGTCTATCTTCACTCCGCTTCCGCTGAGAGATAATGCTTTATGCGGACAAACTTTAACGCATGTACCGCAACCAATACACCGAACCCCAAGCCAGTGAATCTCGGGTAATGGTGAAATACTTTCGGGGTTATGACACCATCTGCATGACAGTGGACAACCCTTCATAAAGACCGTTGTACGTATACCGGGTCCATCCTCAGTGGACATCCTCTGTATCTCAAGGACCACCGCCTACATTCTGCTATGGCTCAGCCGGGCAATTACTTCATCCTGAAGCTCCCGCCCTATACCGGTGAAGTATGCATTATAACCGGTTATCCGCACAAGCAGATGCCTGTAATCCTCAGGGTGCTTCTGCGCGTCACGGAGCATCTCTGGATCAAGAATATTTATCTGCAGAGCTGTACCGCCATTCTCAATGTAACCGCGGAGAAATGCTTTGAACTTCTCCCGATGTTCGGCACTCTTCATAATTGAAGGATTAAATGTAATTGTATGACTTGCACCATTTGGAAGAAGGTTAAGGTAGCCTTCGAATGAATCGGGACTTTTATCGGACTTACCTCCTAAAGCTTTACCAACTGAGTTTGAATTTGAAGTGGGACCGTTTATATCTGCACCGTTAGAGGGGCATATTGCGTTGGAAAGAAACTGTCCCCTTGCCCGGCCATCGGGACTCGCCGCCATTATATAACCATCCCCGGCCCAGTAGTTCCAACTGAGCATCCCCGGTCTGAACTGTCTCCCGGTAGAACGTGTTTTATACTTCCATGTCTCATCGGTCCAGAGCTTCATAACCCGTAGCGCCATGTCATCAGCTTCGTTGTCATCCCTTCCGTACTTGGGTGCTTTATTCTTTGCCATTGCCTGAAGTATATTATGATTCACCCAGTTATCTTTCAGAGCAGTAATCAGCTCATCCATGGTGCAGAGCTTTTTATCATATACCAGATATTTAACTGCAAGAATTGAATCAACAGTAGTTGCATAAGTTACTGCTTCAATCGTCGCCATGCTTATTTCGGCGCCGCCCCTTGTTACATCAACCCCCTTCTCTGCGCACCCCTTAACAAGACATGACAGATATGGAGTGGGGTGGAACTCCGCCCGGATACTCTCGAACTGTTCATAAAGATCCGTTATCTTTTTTACTAAATATTTTGTCTGAATTTCATATGCTCTCCAGAACTCTTCGAATGTTTTAAACCTGCGCGGGTCACCAGTTGACGGACCATCCTGTTTAATCTTATCAGCCTTACCTGTTATAGGATCGATAAACTGATTCATGTCTTTTCCGCCGGTAAGTGCAAGCTCCACAGCTTTCAGGAGGTTGAGATTATTATCAACAGTTCCTGACCTGTCATTCCCCACCATTGTATTTTCAAGACAGCCCACGGGTGCATACTCCCATGCATTCTTTTCGTTTATCAGGTCCGTTATTCCAGCTCTTCTGCCTTCCAGTATCATTCCGGCTATAGATCTCTCGTCAAAATTCAGAAGAAATGGCGCACCCTGACTTCCGGAAATCATATCAACAACTTTATCAAGAAGTTCATCGGGAGTTTTTCTGTGAAGACGGACATTGGGCTTGGGCTCAAGAATCGGCGACATCTCATCGATCACTTCAAGAATTGCATATGTCAGGTCATTGGATAAATCCTCACCATCTGCACCGCACCCTGCAAGAGTGATGAGCTGACCGAAACCCGCAGTAATACCCTGATTACCTGTCCGTATCATTGAATCGTATGCGGTATTTGCATGCATCCAGAAGCAGCGGAGAATCTCCTTACCGAATTCTCTATCCATACCCTTTCTGATAGAATACTCCCAGTACGGAAAAAGATACTGATCCATCCTCCCGAAGGAGACACCCGGACCGGGATAGTTTTCATCACTCATAACAAGCATATGATTCAGCCAGAGAGACTGTACCGCCTCATGAAAAGTAACCGGAGCTTCCCAGGGCACTCTTGAAAGAATATCCCCCATCTGAATCAATTCCTCTTTTCTCGACTTTTCCTGTTCACGCCCCGCCATAGTTCTGCAGAGATCAGCATATGCCGCCGCAAGATCACGGGGCATCTTTGAAGCAATAATCATCCCGCGGAGCTGGCCGCCTTTTTCACTCTTTTTCTCTTTATCTGAAAGATTATTATAACGTTCCGTAAGTTCTTTATGTATCCCCTTCCATCCGAGTTTCAGTGCTCTTTCATGACCTGGAATCAGATGACCGCTTGTTGCTCCTGAGTTACCGTAACCGTGATCATGAAATTTCTTCATCATCGCCCTTGATCCGCTTCTGCCATGTACAAGTTTATGCCGGGCCTTTGCCTCTTTCTCTGTAAGGCAGTGCGATGTCATAATATTAAATCTCCCACCGGCAATAAGGTCTCCCGGCAGAATCTCCTTCGGCAGATATTTTACCATCACTTCACGGTTAAACCAGGCTCTCCGCTCAGGGAGAGTCCAGGTCCAGAAATCTTTGTGAAGGTCAACAGTTCTTGCAGATAACCGGTATGAGGAGTATATAGTCTGCATCAATGCGTAGGTTTCCGGAACTATGTAGAATGTAAGCTCATTATACTGAGCATCCCATGGTGTCCCAGTTGACCATGAAGTGGTCTCGTTGCTCCAGTTTCTAGATGCCCCTTTGAAATAATAATCTCTCAGCCATTTGATACGAGGGGTTAAACCCTCGGGCTCCCGGATTTTGAACTCCTGTTTCAATGCAGATGATCCGCTCATAGTTTCACCCCGTTGTACTTTTATGTTCTTACATTTTTTTTACAGATAATAATTTCTTAAGATGAGATTCCCCATGAGATATGATTTCATTCATTATCTTTACTGCACTTTTACTCTCTTTTTTTTCTATCGCTCTGAATAATTTTTCGTGCTGATTGAATACAAATTCAATTGTGGAACTATCAGCAAAAAACTCCCTTGTAAGATTTGTATAAACTTCTTTGAAGGAATTAAGCATAAGAGGATAAATCATGTTCCCCGATGCTATCGCTGTAAGCAGATGGAACTCAAAGTCCAGTGATACAATAAGTTCAATATCGGATCTGTCACCGATCTTCTCCTCATCAATGATAAATTTGAATTCTTTTAAATGCTCCGGAGTTCGATTAATCGCGGCAAGACCGGCCGTTTCTGTTTCGATCAGTATCCTCATTTTAAGCATGCTCTCGAGAATATCCGGGCCTGGTATCCCGCTTGAATAATCGACCAGTGAATTAAGCAGCGTAAGAGAGCCATTCCGCCTGTAATCGCTTACAAAAGTCCCGACTCTCGGTTTCATTTTCACAAGTCCGCGGGCTTCAAGTTCAATAAGACCCTCATGCACAACAGATCTGCTTACACCAAGCTGCATGGCAAGTTCTCTTTCAGATAGAAGCTTCTCTCCGATAGATAATTTTTCTGAAAGAATAAGTTCTTCAAACCGGCGGATAAATATTTCGACGAGACTTTCAGTCTTCAGCGGCTTGAGTAATTCATGCATATTATTTCCTTTAAAAACCTCTTAATGGCTACTGGTATTACCAGATACCAGATTTACAAATTTGTCAAGTTTTTTAGTTGATTTTTCCAGTACCGTCATTAATAAAACTTAATCAGATTATTAATCCATATTATCACTTAACTAAACGTAATTTAATAATATTCTATTACCCTCGCTATACAGCGCAGGGAAGTTATACTATCGCATTAAGACGGTTAATAAAGGAATGCCCGGACATGAAAAAAATAATTTCGATAATTTTAATTTTATCCCTGCTTAATATAAGCTGCTCATCTCTAAATACAAAAAGTACTTATACCTTTTCATCAACGTCTCTGGCTTCGGGTGATATTGACAGCGCCCTTCGGAGCCTCCCCCAAGGAGAGGGTACAACCTTCATTTCAATAATGGAAAAGACATATCTGAATCTTTTAAAGGGGAATCCGGATATTGATACTCTTGCCGCATACTCTCATAAAATTGACAACCAGGTCAGATATAAAGTCTCCCGTGAAGCTAAATCATTTTTCTTTATTGAAACACCGGAAGGTTACTATGCCTCTGAACATGAAATAATCTGGATGCATTTTATGCTCAGCTGGGGATACTCGCTACGCGGTGATTTCGAGAAAGCTCGTGTTGAAGTAAACAGATCTGCCGTACTCCTGAGCAACAGGTTCAGCGAAGAGGGGAGATTCGACGACGCTTTCATGCGTATCATCTGCGGGGTATTATGGAATATGTGCGGTGAATGGGACCATGCCAGGACAGATTTCAGACGCGCGATCATGCTGAATCCTTCAATGAAGTGGATCAAGGAACTTGTCAATATGGAAACCGCTCCGAAAAACCTTACACTGATTCTTGGAGGGATAGGTTATCAGCCATACTGGAATCCGAAAGGCGACGCATTTGTGAGAGGTTACAGAGATGTGGATTTCAAAGCTGCAGGCAATAAATCCGATCTCACTCTCTCTATTCCTGAAAATATAAAATTAAATCTTTTTATTACACCGGATTCTTCAGCCTGGTATGCAAGACATAAAACACGGAATAATGAAATTTCCGATACTATTGATGACGTTAAATATGCCCAGAAATTCAGTATCAGCTCCGCTAAAATGACCAGCAGAATGGTATTTGGAATTGCCGGGGGTCTTCTGATATTTACTCTCATAGGTGCTGCCGGAATCGGAATTGCAGCACTCGGATTATACGCCGAATCAGCCGAAATGGCAGGTTTCGGTATAGGGGTTCTTATCTATGGCGGTTACACCGGAATCGATTTCGCGGGAAGCAACATAAAAAGTGCATCATCCGATTACAAAAAAGAGATGAATCCATCTGACAAATACAGATATGTCCGGTTTCTTCCGGAATACTCCTGGCTCGGCTGGAGCAACAGAAAAATTACCACACCGATTACTGTAAACTCAATTAAAAATTCCAGTATCATCTACAATTCGACAACAATAACTAATAATCAGAATAATACAATAATCGGATATTATCCCGATACTCAGATACAATAGCCGGATGCAGCTTAATTTACTTACATTTAAATTCTGCCGAGGCAGCAAATTATTTTCAGGGGTGTGTATGCTCAGCATACGCTGTAAATTGTGGATTCCGGACGCATCGTGAGGCGCTTCACCAAAAAAATAAACTACCGCCTCTGCCGTTTTATTAATAATTAATAATATTTGATTTTATGAAAAAACCGTCTGAAACTATTTTTATACTTTCAATTTAATAATTAATTAGTTATAATTTAAAGAGTTGTCACTGCCGTTCATCTTTGAATAAGGAAAAATCCTGATGAAAATTAAAAAGCGTCAATTTTCAATTAAAATCTTCATATCCATGGCATTTAACATAATTGTAGTAACCACAGGTCTTCTCATGTGCATATTTGTTTTTATTTATACCCGTGATGTTCTGCGAGGGAATCTCTACACACGTCTTAATGATCTGGTTTACACTATTTCAAAAAATATTGACGGAGATAAATTTGAAAAAATCGTATCTAAGGATGACCCGGTAAGTGTCGCTAACTATAAATCAATACAGACAAAACTTCAGGATATTCAGAAGAATACCACAAAAATATTTTATATCTACTCTATGAAACTCAACAGCAGCAATCAAAGCGTCTTTGCTGTCCCCACTGATGACGACAGAGGTTTTATGGGATGGCTTAACGTTCCATATCTTGAATTCCCTCAGGAAGCAATGAAACTTTACAAGGAAAATGGTATAGTAGTAATTGAATCTTTTATCGAAGATACTTATGGGACATGGGTTTCCGGTTATGCATCAATACTAAACTCTAAAGGAAAAATTGTCGGTGTAGTGGGCATAGACGTCTCCGCGGAAGATGTTATTAATTCAGAAATACGCTGCCTTGTTATTCTTATACTCATAACTTTAGCTATTGTTCTGGTTGTCATTTTTTTGGGTCATTATTTTTCAAAAATGATATCCAATCCGCTTATCCAGCTTCAGGATGAAATAGCAATGATTCAGAAATTTGAACTCGCAGATGTTATACCATCTGAAACAATATTTATAGAAATTTCAGATATGGAAAATGTTGTTGATAGAACCAAAAAAGCTTTAAGATCATTCAAGCGTTATGTCCCGGCAGAGCTTGTTCATCAGATTGTTATTACAAAAAAAGAAGCAGTTCTAAGCGGAGATAAGACTGAAGCTACTTTCATGTTTACAGATATTCAGAATTTTACAACTATAGCTGAATCCATGGAGATAGAAAAACTCTTTGATAAGCTAGGAAATTATTTCGAATTAATGACTTCAAATATTCACTCAAATAACGGCACTGTTGATAAATATATAGGTGATGCCATTATGGCTTTCTGGGGTGCCCCTAATTACATCGAAAATCATGCAGGACTTGCATGTATCTCGGCTCTTCAGTGTTCAGATCTCCTCAAAACTTTAAACGCCGAATTAAAGAATCACAACTTCCCACCTCTTAACACACGTTTCGGAATTCATACAGGACATGCGATTATCGGGAATATGGGATATTCCGAAAGACTTAACTATACAGCAATCGGCGATACAGTCAATCTGGCAAGCAGACTCGAAGGTATAAATAAATTTTATGACACAAATATTATAATAAGTAATGATACCTATAATCTGGTTAAGAATGATTTCATTACAAGGCATCTGGATAAAATAATTGTTAAAGGTAAAACAAACTGGATAGCAATTCATGAGCTTATAGGAAAAAAAGGTGAAACGGAAAAATCAATTCTGGAGTTTTCTGAAATTTATAATTCAGCAGTTAATCTGTTTTATAAAAGGGAATGGAAAAAGGCAATATCAGCTTTTGAAGACGCGCTCAGAATTAAACCTGACGACAGACAAACCAAAAGAATGATCTCTCACTGTAGAAAATACATTCAAACACCTCCATCTGACAGATGGGAAGGTATTGCCAAGCTTAATTCAAAATAACTTTTATGCTTCAGTTCTGATATAATACCACAGGGTACTCTCCCCCTTGTGGTAATACTCAGGGAAGTTTCCGACAAGTGTAAATCCCATTTTAACAAGAAGATTTCTCATAGCTATATATTCAGGTTTATCTGATGTATCAACAATCAGAAATCTCCCTTCGTTTGATTTTACAAATTCTACCGCAATAGCAATAAGACTCTTCCCTATACCATGATGCCTGAAACTCTCATCAACTGCAATAAAAGATATACAATAACCTGAAGTTTTATGCTCTGTCTCTTTAACTCCAACAGCAGCAATAATGTCCCCCTTCTTATTACTGGAATACCAGTACTTAATATCCCTGCTCCGGAGACTCATGAATGGTTCCCGATATATCTGCTCCCTTTCTCCAGGGGTTAAAACTGCATCGAAGGCCCTTCCGGAGAGAAAAAAAGTAATCAGCTTCTCTACGTCCTCCGTTGTTTTAACTTCTGTATAAACAAATTTAGTTTCTATCTGGTTCATTTCTTCTCCCCTGCCAAAGATCCATTTTTGGTACCCAAAACAAAAATAAATAATAACGCGGTCATACCGGTTATCATTATAATCATCCCCTGATTATAGCCCGAAACAAAAAGATAACCCATCAGAACAGGACCGATCATCTGCCCGATATTACCGATAAAATTAAGGTACCCGACACTCTTATTATATCCAATATCCGCTGAAGCTTTCTGATCTATCAGATAATCGTTACTCATGGGGAGTCCGAAACTATCCCCTATGCCTACAAACAATACTATAATTACCGCTGTTATAACTGACGGTTTAATTCCAAAAAGAATAAGGCCCATTAATGTAACAGCCATATATAATACCATGGACCATTTACCTCTCAGAAAATCTCTTTTGGAGAGATACCGTACAATCGCCGGGCCAAGATATATAATAACCAGACTGTTCATCATAAACACCCGGCTTATATCACCTGCCGAGATATTCTGTCCCTCGGCAAAAACAGGAAACATATAAGTCAGAAACATACTGCATATTGAAACCGGAATAAATGCAGTGAAGAAAAAAAGAAAAATATTCCGGTTAGTGAAGAACTTCATAATGTCTATAAAGGAAACTCTCTTCTCCTCTACAAGGTTGTGGGTTCTTCTGTTTTTCATTAAGTACAATGCATAGAGTAATGCTGCAACTGAAACGAATACAGATATCATATAGACACTCGAAAATCCGATGTAGTCAGCGCTGAGTCCGCCTATAGCAACACCGCAGCAGTATCCGGCATTCAAGCCGGAATTCTGTGAGGCAAGGCCGCTGTTCCTTACAGTTACGTCCGGTGAAATCATCGGATAACACTGAAGTGTAACCAGAGCAAAACCATATGCCGTACCGACAAATGTTCTCGCTATTGTAAAAGCATATGGATTATTGATATAATATGCAATGAGTGAACCAATCCCCATACAGACTGCTCCAATTAGAAACGGGAATTTCCATCCCCTTTTATCTGTCCAGTTCCCTGCAAAAACTGCGAACACAGCCGTTGCCAGCATCTCCGCTGAGATGGGAATTGCCATTGCAATTGTCTCGGGGAGATTAAAGAGCGTAATCCCGGAAGTGGCAAGTATCTCTTTCATCATCAAAGGAGTATATGAAACAGGGAGCGCGTATGAAAAGGCTATGATAAATGCCAGCATCCTGACAATTTCAACTGAATATTTACCAAAAGGATTCTCTTTGCTTTCATTCTTATTTATAAAAACATTCCGGAGTATAGTAACTTCAATCATAATAAGAACAAGAATTATTAAAACTGTAACAATCTCCTTATTTATATTTGTTATAAATTCCTGAATCTTCACCTCAAATGAATTCAGATCCTTACCCACTTCCAGAAATCCGGCAATTTCACCCTTTGAGTTATATATAGGTCCAAGAGAATAGATCCATGATCCATATATATCATTCTCTTCGACACTTTTGATTTCACCTTTATCTATTACATCAGCAAAGGGGCTATCTTTATAATTATCCTTATAAGGGAAGTTTACACCTGAACTGTCATCGAAGAACATCAGCACATATATTTTATTGTTTTTTAAAGTATAAATTCCGCCGTAATAATCGGCATTCCATTCATCAGCATTATCATTAAACATACTGTGAAGCTGAGACCTTAACTTGATATAATCCTTACTCATAAAATCTTCACGGTCGTTGACTTTACTTATAAGGTCCCCTTCAATATATCTGTTTGAAAGCTGATTTATATGCTTAAGATTACTGAATACATTCTCTTTATAAATACCGGTAAGAGTGGAGACTGCAATCTTAAGAACAATAATTGTAGTTATAAGAACAGCCGTAATTATCATTGCCGACTGAACAGTAACTTCCGATAATTTCTTTTTGAAAATATAAATATATATCCATGCTGCTAAAAAAACTATACTCAGAAAAAATAGAATACCGCTTAAAAATATTAACAATCTTGTCGCAATTATAAATATCGAATAGCGCTTCCCTTCAGATTCAATTTTAATATTCCCGGCAAAATCACCCTCTATAATTGAAGCATCAGTTACAGCTGAAAAATTATCGCCGTTAATTTTAAAATTTCTGATAATATCCGAAGAGTCTTCTGATAAAGAATATGTATATCCTCCGTAAGCATTCTTATCCATTTTTACAATTTTTCTAAATCCCACGTCAGAGAAAAAAACAGATTTGCCGTTTACAGCAATCTGCCATGGAATTGATAATTCATTTTTAACAACAGGGCGCGAGCTTGAATATATCTCTTTAAATCTAAGACCATTTTCACTGATGAAAATCTGACCTTTTTTTGTTATGTAGGCAATGGTAGAGAGGTTTGGTATAAAATCGCAATCCACTATGTTAAGTTTAGGATTATCCATAACTATTGTTTTAAGGATAGAGTTTGTGCCGTCTGAAATATTAATCGAACCTAACTGAATTCTAACGGAGTCATTATAAAAATAGAAAATCCTGTCATTGCTGAAGGTTATCCTTCTATAATTCCCTTCCATGTCCGGCATTTCATCTTCTTTATACAAATGTGAAAATACATTTTTAACAAAATCTCCGTTTGAATTAAACATCTTGATATTTTCTTTTACAATTTTCAATCCCGAGTCATCTGTCGCATAATCAAGCAGATAAAAATTTCCTGCTGTATCATTTACAATATCCCATGCTCTGAAAAAGCTTTCCGGCTTATCCGAATTACCCTCCAGAATATACTCAACTGTATTATCTTTCCTGATTTTAGCAATTTTCTTCAAAGAATTAAAGATTATAAATCTATTTCCGTTCAAATCAGTGGAAATCCGGGCGGCGCTTTCAAGTTCCAGACGAACATTAAGAGGATTTGAAAAAACGATCTCCTGGTTTTTATAACCTGTAAAACCGAAAATCAGAAGCGATAATAAAATAAGAAGCAGATATTTTTTAGATTTCAGCATTTTAACATTCCGGGATATTTTATTTTTAAACTGTTTACTCAATAATAAGCTTACTGTACAAATTAATATTTAAAAAAAATGATCAGTTCTAAAAACTCTATACTAATATAAATGTTTTTTCAATTAAAAAATAGTAATTATATAAAAATGTCAGTATTTATTACTTTGCACTTTGTAAGCAGATTAAACACCACCCTTTCATCTGGTAGCAAATTATTTTCGGGGGTGCGTATGCTCAGCATACGCCTGGAGAGGGGGATTATTCTTCTTGATTATAAACCCGCTAAAAAAGTAGTATTAACAAAAATTTATACTGAAGGTTTACCGATGATTCTCGACTCACATGTACACTTTAATATGATACTTGAAGATAAAAAAATATCTGAAACTGACTTAATCAAATCTCTAAAATATAATAATATGGAATATGCTGTTCAGATAGCTGTTGAGGAGAAGGATTTCATATGGTCCCGTGATTTTGCAAAGAGAAATTACGAGAATGGAATTTTCTACACCCTGGGGATTCACCCTTCATCGCCGGCTGATGATAAGAGACTTCAAAATCTCAGTTCTCTGGTTGAGCAGGAGATGAGCGGTAAATACAGCAGACTTCTTCTGGGTATAGGTGAATGCGGCCTCGACTTCTACAGAATGCATCAGACAAAGGAGATGCAGATTCACTCATTCGAAACACAGATTGATATTGCAAAAAAACATAAGCTCCCTCTTATCATACACTCAAGAGATGCCATGGATGAGACTCTTGAAATTCTTAAGAACAAAAAATACGGCTATGGGATAATGCACTGCTTTGCAGGAGATTCCGCTGCTGCTAAAAAAGTTCTCGATATGGGATTTATGATATCATTTGCCGGTAACGTAACATACAAAGCCGCTGTGGAACTTCACGATGCAGCCGAATATGTCCCTCTTGACAGAATTCTGCTGGAGACCGACTCACCCTTTCTTTCACCAGTCCCCATGAGAGGTAAACCCAATCTTCCCGAGAACATTAAGCATACATACAAGTTCATTGCCCTGCATAAAAAAGTTTCCGTCAGCAGACTTGAAGATTCAATTACTGAAAATTTCACTTCACTGATAAGAATATGAAATTATCTGACAAAGGGATAATCATACGAAAAACAATTGAAGAGGATCTGCCGCAGATCTATGCAGCTGGAAAGAGCCTCGATTCTCTCACCGGTCTCCCTTTCGCATTTAATGCTGAAAATCTGGCAGATATTTTCGCTTCAGACAGCTCAAGCTGTTATACCGCTGCAAGAAAAAAAAAGGTTCTCGGGTTCATTGCATGGTCGATTAAAGATAATGAATCAATTTTACACTGGATAATGGTCAGTAAAAATTTCCGCCGTGCAGGGATAGGCAAAACGCTGTTAACACAGTACATTGAAGAATCAGAAAAATCCAAAGTTAACAGTTTTTTAATTGAAGTTTTAGATAGTAGCGAATCTGCTAAATTCTTTACCTGTTCCGGATTTAACCAGAAAGAAACAGTTTTAAAATTCAGACTTTAATTATCAGGAAAATTTTATGCCTCTTCTTATAGATGGTTTTAACCTTATCTACAAATTCCCGGACCTCGAAGCGATGATGTATCTGAGTCAGCTCAATGCCGCACGCGCCGGGCTTCTTGAAAAACTGAAAGAGTATCAGAAAATTAAAAAGACTGCAATACGTGTAGTTTTTGACGGTAAGAAAGACAAAACAATAGAAACGACCAGTGAAAAAATAGGTAAAATTGATGTGTATTACTCTCTTGACTACTCCGCAGATTATCTCATAAAACAGTTCATAAAAAAAGATCTCAATCCGAAGATGACAACAGTTGTCACTTCCGATAAAGATATTATATTCTATATTAACAGGTTCGGAGCAAAAAATATTACAAGTGAAAAATTTGCTGAAATAGTTAACAAAACTTTTGCCGAATATTTAGAAGAGCAGAAACTGCAGCAGATTTCTGCCGAGAAGGAGAATCCTTCAATTTCAGAAGAAGAGATCTCCTACTGGCAGAAACTTTTCAGAAAAAATTAACGAGGTAAAAAATAATGCCGCAGATTGACTACATGAAAGTTTTGGACATAGCCGCATTAACTCTGGAAACCTCATCTCACATAGAGGTACGTGCTCTTGATCTTACTATTTTCAATGCGGTACTTATACGTGAAGATGGAAGTGAACTGAATATTCTTGTAAAAACATCTGAATACGAACTTGAACTGACTCTTGATAATATCTTTTCAAACAATAAAGAATTTGATAAATGGCTCAGCAAATTTGAATTCCAGCTGGAACAGAATTTTTTTAAAAACATAGCTCTTGAGCACCATGGTAACGGGAAAGAATATAAAATTAAAATACTTTTTTAAATCAGTATTAATTCCTAACATTTGTTAAAGTATAAAAAGCTCTATTATCCCCGCCGCCTTCGGCGGCGGGGATATATAATTCTTCCGTTTATAAAAACCTGATAATTATTTTATCAGCGATTCTGCCAGCTCTTTCCCGAGTTCAATAGCTCTATTTAAAACTTCATCCTGCTTTTTAACCCTGCCTCTGCCGAAAACTCCATACACCGGAAGCTCTCCTACAACATCATAACCCAAAGCCTGCAGAGGACGACGCATAGCTTCCATTGTAAAACCCATATCATCCTTATCGTTCTGTTCGCAGACAGCTGCTATAACTGCTTTACGTCCCTGACCGGCAAACTGGCTTGACCAGATACTTCTATTATTAAAATCAAAATTATAAAAGCAGTATAAACGATCAATAAATGCTTTCATCCATGCCGTGATGTTATAGTTATGTGTAGGTGAAACCAGAACTAATCCTTTAGACTCAAGAATTTTCGGATAAAGAAGAGACATCCCGTCTTTCAGTCCTGTGCATATTTTATCTCTCCTGCAATTTTCACATCCTAAACATGATTGATACTGATAGTCAATCAGGTGGACTGTATTCGAATTAATCAGAGATTCTGCTGCTCCGCTGATAAAAGATGACAGCAGAGTATTGGAATTTCCATCTCTCCTCGGGCTGCCGCTTACACCAAAAATCACGGGCTTTAAAGAATAATTTTTAAAGCTTTCAGGATTTATAATATCGAATGAATTCATTATGGCATCTCCTGCTCTGCAGATATTTTCTATAAAAAAGTAGAGCCCCTTAATGACAGGGACTCCATTTGATTATCTAATTTAGAATCTAAAAACTCTACTATATCCGACGCTGAAGGCGGAAGATTTTTCTTTTATTATTTATACAAAAATTATTTTAACCAGCTGTCGACTTTATCTTTATTGTCCTTAACCCACTGCTGCGCTGTTTTATTCAGATCTGCGCCTTTCTCCTGATTCGCAACCATTACTTTAGAAATATCTTCATTCTCCCAGTAAAACTTATCAAGGAAATTGTAAACCTCAGGCATATCATCTTTAAGGCCTTTTCTCACAACCGTATTTATTGTCTCTTCAGCACCGAAAGCGCGTTTAGGATCTTCAAGAATTTTAAGGTCCCATCTGCCGAATTTCCAGTGAGGAGCCCAGCCTGTAACAACAATCCACTCCTTATTATCAATTGCCTCTTTTAGAGCCGCAGCCATTGTTGCACCGCTCCCTTCAATCAGTTTTGCGTTTAATTTTTCACTTTTTATAAACTTTTCAGTCTGGATCATCATGCCGGCACCGGGATCAATACCGATAATCTGATTTTTAAACTTATCCATATTATCCTTAAGCTCTAAGAGAGAATTAATTGTTACATAAGATGGTACAACAAGACCAAGCTTTGCACCTTTGTAATTCGGGCCGAGATCTTCAACATTCTTTTTCACCTTCGCAAGATACTCTGCATGAGTAACCGGAAGCCATGCTGTAGTCATCGCATCTGCATCACCAGAACCGATAGACTGCCACATCGCTGCAGCTGCCACAGGAATAACCTCTACGGTATAACCAAGTCTGTCTTCAATTACAGCTTTAGCAACATGCGCACTTGCTGTAGCACAGTCCCACTCTACGTAAACAAGCTTAACGGTGCCTTTTGACTCTTTCTTTTTGCAGCCTGCGCTGACCGCTGCAATTAATGAAACTGAAACAAATAATAAAATTATTTTTCTTAACATATCTTTCTCCATATATTTTTTAAACAGTTAACTATATCAACTGCCCTGTTCTAAACATATTTATCTCTCAGGTCTTAAGTTTATAAAACCGGAGGAGACAAATATATCCTTTTGTGCTTTTAGAATTTTTTACGTATATTCTGAGTAATCCGATCAAGTATAATTGCCATAATAACAACAGCAATACCCGCTTCAAAACCCATCCCCGGACGTAATCTCTGAATTGCTCTCCATACTTCTCCGCCAAGACCTCCCGCACCAATCATTGCTGCAATTACCACCATTGAGAGAGCAAGCATAATGGTCTGATTAACACCTGCCATTATTGTGGGCATTGCAAGTGGAAGCTGAATCTGAAACAATTTCTGTTTTCTTGTGGCTCCGAATGAATCTGCTGCTTCAATATACTCGTTGGGTACCTGCTGTATTCCAAGACATGTAAGTCTTATTGCAGGTGGCATTGAAAAAATAACCGTTGTAAAAACAGCAGAAACAACACCAAGACCGAAAAACGGAATAGCCGGTATAAGATATACAAAAGCCGGCATTGTCTGCATAAAATCCAGCACAGGCATTATGGCCCTTCTAGCTCCCGAGTTGAGCGCCGCCAGTATCCCGATAGGAATACCTATAATCATCGATAAAAACGTCGCTATTAATACCAGCGTCAGTGTCGAAACCGATGCTGACCATAAACCAAGATTCCATATAAAAAGCAGACCAAGGAATGTAAAAACTGCAATACCCCTGGTACTGAAGTACCAGGCCAGGGCCACGAAAACAAGAATAAGAACAATCGGCGGAATAAGCATAAGAAAATCGTTAACAGAATCAATTCCGATCTTCATAACTCTTGAAATCGCTTTGGTAACAAATGAATAATGTAATGTTGTATAATCTATAAAGGTATCTACTGCCGCATCAAGCGGTAATTTAGGAATTATCATTGTACTGCTCCTCTGTCTGCAAGCCCGGCAATCAGTGAGCCCCTTACAATTATCCCGAGAAATTTATTGTATTCATCAAGCACAACAAGAGGATATTTTGAATCTGCAATTATAGGCATAATCTCCTGAAGTGATGTATCAGGTAAAACCCGGTATTCGCAGATCTCCTCAGTGATATTCATCAGGTCATTCTCACCTCTATCCAGAGCCTGTTTCGCATTTTCAGCCGAAACCAGACCCTTGAAAATTTTTGATTTATCAACTACAAATATACTTGAGATCCCACGCTCCTTCATTGTGTGAAGAGCTGTTTTGGGACCGTCTTTCCCGTAGGTTATGGAAATTCCCTTTACCATTACATCCTTGGCTGTAAGCACACGCGTCAGGTCAACATTCTCCACAAATTTTTCGACATACTCTGTTGCCGGTTTTGTAAGAATAACCTCGGGGGTACCGATCTGTACAATCTCTCCATCCTTCATAAGAATAATTCTGTCTCCGATTTTCAGAGCTTCATTTAAATCATGAGTAATGAAGATGATAGTCTTCTTAACTTTATCCTCAAGACTAAGGAGCTCCTCCTGCATCTCAGTTCTGATTAAAGGATCAAGAGCACTGAAGGCCTCATCCATGAGTAAAATATCAGGGTTAATAGCAAGAGCTCTGGCGAGACCAACCCTCTGCTGCATACCGCCACTCAGTTGCGAAGGATAATACTCCTCCCACCCCTTAAGACCGACGAGATCGAGCGCCTCCATACCTTTAACGACGCAAACCTCCTTTTCGACTTTCTGAATCTCAAGACCGAAATAAGCATTTTCAAGAACAGTCTTATTTGGGAACAAAGCAAACTGCTGGAACACCATACCAAACTTGTGCTGCCGGAATTTTCGAAGCTCCTCTTCAGATAGAGCAGTTACATCCACTCCGTCTATTGTGACTTTACCTGAAGATGGTTCAAAAAGACGGTTTATGCAGCGGAGCAGAGTCGACTTTCCGCTTCCTGATAGTCCCATTATAACTAAAGTTTCACCCTCGTACACTTCGAATGAAGCATTAACAACACCGACAGCGCAATTTGTCTTTTCAAGAATAGTATCTTTATCAGAACCGCTCTTTAACATCTTCATCGCCGGTTTTATATTTGAACCAAAAACCTTATAAATATTTTCTACTTTAATCTTTACCATAAGTAAGCCTGACTTTAAAATTTATTACCTGTTAATTTGTACTTCTATAATCGCTACAGGTTGTAACTGAATTCCTGAAGAAATTGGAATTCTATAACTCATAAATCATACCCTTTACAAGGCTCCAGTCAATACTCCAAAGGTATTAGATTACAGCATATAAATGACTATTATGTTCTAGTTAAATGCCGATGTTAATGAAATTGAGTTTAAGAGAATTGAAGACTACAAATTACGGTTTAAAGCGGAATACAGGAGAGTTAAGTATGGGTGGAAATCATATCTCAATCATATTATTCTTAATAGCATAAATTACAAGTTCCGAACTCTTATGAACATCAAGTTTTTTCATTATATTTGCTCTGTGCACTTTGGCTGTTCGGGGCGATATTCTTAAACATTCGGCTATCTCATGACCGCTCTTACCCTCTGCTATGAGTTTGAGGACTTCTCTCTCCCTCCCAGTAAGAAGCTTAAACTGGGATTCCTCCCCTTTTTCTGAACCGGCCTTTTCCATCTGAACATAATCAGATACAACCTTTGCTGCTACACCCGGACTAAGATAAATGCTGTTTTTTAAAACTGCATCAATTGCCCTTAATAGATCATCACCTGCGTCATCTTTTAAAACGTATCCGTTTATTCCTGTTTTAAGCAGCTCTTTGACATACTCTTCATTATCGTGCCTGGAGAGTATAATTATTTTAATATCCGGCGAGTATCTCTTTAAATACCTTACAATATCAATACCGCTCATTGTTGGCATAGATATATCAAGAATTGCCATGTCCGGCTTTAATTTCTCAATAAGATCAAGAGCCTCTTTCCCGTCACCAGCCTCTCCGATAACATTGTAATGAGGCACATCTTCGATAATGAGTTTTAAACCCTCCCTGAATATTGTGTGATCATCAGCTAAAAAAAGTTTTACTTCACTATTCATTATTAATCCGCCTTTATGATAATACTTACCGAAGTTCCGGCATCGGGAGTTGAAATTAACACATAATTCCCACCATGACTGTTAACCCTCTGCCTGATATTTGAAAGACCAAAACCTTTTCTTTCTTTAAGAATCTGATCCATATTAAAACCAATTCCATTGTCTGATATTTCCAGCTTTATAACTCCATCACTGTTTGAAAGAATCATGTTTACAGAATCAGCACCGGAATGCTTGATAATATTTGAAAACAATTCTTTGATTATTCTATAAATATCAACTTCAAGAGGATGAGTGATAACATCTTCCAGCTTTATATCGAGCCGAACTTTAATCTGCTTGATTTCAAGTGAGTTTTTAGCATACCATCTGATAGTTGACTCAAGTCCCATATCGGATAAAATGGAAGGATAAAGATCATCGTATATCTCTCTAAGTTCATGGCTTGCATTGTCTATAAATTTAAGCCCGGCCATAAAACGGTCTTTATGCTTCATATTATCCTTATGATATGCCATAAAATTAAGTTTTGCCGCAAGAATTGTCTGACCAACCCCGTCATGAAGGTCTTTAGCAACACGCTGCCTCTCAAGCTCCTGCGATGTAATGATCATATTTGAAAGAATACGATTCTCCATTTCAAATTTCTTTCTTTCTGTTATATCAATAAAAGAGAGAATCATTCCCATATCCCCCCCGCGACCCTTTACAGATGAAGCTGAAATTTCCACCTGAAATATTGATCCATCATTTCTGTAAACATCAAATTCCAGTTTTTTCTCACTCTCACTCTTCATAATTTTTTCAATATCTGAAATTTTACTTATCTTTGAGGCAACAAATATATCCGCGGCATAATTCCCTATAACAGTATCCCTGGAGTCATATTCAAACATATTTAAAAATGACGGATTAACATAACGTATAATGCCCTTTAAGTCGGTAATTGCCACACCATTTAAAGTTGAATCAAGAGAATCATATATAAGAGAAATATAGTGCTCATCACCCCATTTCCGGTTTAATTCATTTTCCAGAAAAATGATTCTTTCAATTAATTCTTTTTTATTAAAACCGGAATAATTCATATATAACCCTGAAATAAATAATAAACTCTATAGCGTATTAAATCTTCACCAACCTGCAATACAATACAGAGTAATACCGGAACTTTACGCAAAACCACCAATCCCGCCTACAGCAGCAAAAAATAATTTACAATCATAAACTGAATCTAACAATACCCCTTTGCTTTCCTATACGTCACTTAAAAATTAGATTTTATATATTTTTATTCCTTGAATAATATTTAAATATCTTTAATCATGTCTTACATATATAAAAATATTTACCCGGGCATTCCTGCCAATAAAAAAAAATGAGGTAAATTTATGAGCGAATCAAAAATAAAGCTCACGAAAGATGGCTATATTGCCACTATCACTTTCTGTGATCCGGGCGGTCTGAATCTTCTCGATGAAGATGTAGTTCTCGGTTTAGCCAGGATTCAGGATGAGATAGCAGAGGATAACCAGCTGAGAGCTGTAATACTCTGTTCATCGGGAGCACATTTTTCTGCCGGAGTCGACACCGCATTTCTTAAAACTGTCGATACAAGATTTGTAAAAGACAAGCTTAATTTTCTACAGAGAACTTTCAGCAGATTCCAGGAGTTTCCACAGCCTGTAATTGCCGCAATTAAAGGATTCTGTCTCGGCGGCGGACTTGAACTTGCACTGAGCTGTGATTTAAGAATTGTTGCCGAAGGTGCCACACTTGCACTCCCTGAAGTAAAATTCGGACTTACAGCAGACCAGACAGGAACTACCAGACTTACAAAACTTGTCGGCAGCGGTCAGGCTAAAAAGCTTATTCTCTGTACAGAGATGATCGACGCAGCTGAAGCTTATCGTATCGGACTTTGCGAATATCTTGTAAAACCTGAAGAGCTTGAGGGAAAAGCAACACAACTTGCAAAGAGAATTTCCAACCTTCCTCCATCTGCAATCAGATTCGGTAAATGGGGAGTTAATGTCGCGGCAGAGGGGAACACATATGCCTCCCTTATGTTCGAACAGGCTCAATCTATCTACTGCTTCGGAACAGAAGATAAAGAGGAAGCAGTTAACGCTTTCATAGAAAAAAGAAAACCTGTATTTAAAGATAAATAAGATTCAGAATGGGCTACTCTTTCCCCCCTCCCTTGATGGGAGGGTGAGGAATTCCACACCTTGTCATAGCCCTTTCTTTATAAACACACCATGCAGAAATACCCCGAAACATTACTGAAAGCAATCCTCGTAAAAAGAATAAACCGTTTTGTAGCCGAAGTAACTGTAAACAATGAAAAACTGAATGTCTATGTTCCGAACACCGGTCGTCTATCCGAACTTGCTCTCCCGGGAACAGAGGTATTACTCTCTCCGATAAATGCAAAGTATAAATACAAAATTCTATATATGATAAACAGATCATATCCCGTAATGATCGATTCCACTTACAGCAACAGACTCTTTCATTCGCTTCTGAAAGAAAAAAAAGTCCCCGGTCTTGAAAATTACTCATCAATAAGAAGCGAACCTATCTACGGAAACCACAGATTTGACTTTCTCATTACAAATGAAACCGGCACAAAATTTATTGAATTAAAGTCCTGCACACTTTTCCACAACAGAACCGGTGCATTCCCCGATGCGGTAAGTTCACGCGCCTCTGAACATGTTAAGGAGCTTGCAGAATCGGGTATAGGGGAACTGATATTCCTTGTACTTAAAAACGACATAGAAAAGTTTATACCTAACTATCATACAGATTTCCGGTTTTATGAAACTCTCACGTTATATAAAGATAAAATTAACGTCCGTGCGCTAACAGTTCAATACGATAATGATTTAAAAATCCAGTCATTGAAAGAGATTCCTGTGATAATACCCAAGATAAAACCTGAAGGGATATTTCTTCTGATGATGTTTAATCCTGAAGATACAGTTAATAATGATGGAGACGTTCTGGAACAGGGATTCTACATATATTGCGGAGATCACGAAGAAAATGTTTTTAAAACGATAAATTCAATCAGAAAAAAAAATGGGATCCAATCCATTCTCCCCGGTAAACAATTTTCAAAACTGAAAATAATTTCAGACTTACCGATTGTAACTTCATCAATCACAACCGATGAAGTTGATAAAAAACTTATTTATAATGGCGGATTGAGTGTATCTTTGGATGGTCAGAATAATAACATCAGAAAATGTATTATTTTTTTTAAAGAAAATCCGGTAAACCAATCCTGGTTCTGGGATTTAATTCTCGGACTTAGATTCGAAGAGTATAAATAAATCTCACTTCCCGCCGAAAAGCTTCTTCAATATATCCTCTCTCCCTATCTTCCGAAGTCTCCTCTTCAGCTTCTCGCGATTCTCATCTTTATACCAGAATAGAAAACTCCTCTGATCACTCCGGTCGTCGGCACTCTTAGCAGAGTAGACTTTTTCTTTAGTATACGGATCAAACCCGATGTAATACATCACCGATGAAAGAGTCATGGGAGTGGGAGTAAAATCCTGAACCTGTTCCAGTTTAAACCCTTCACTCTTGGTGATTGCAGCGAGCTCCGCCATATCCTCAAGCTCCGATCCCGGATGCGCTGAGATAAAATATGGAACTATCTGCTGATTAAGCCCCGCCTCGAAATTTAATCTCTCAAATGCTTTTTTGAATTTATCAAAAAGCCTGTATGAAGGCTTTCTCATGAATTTAAGAACGCGGTCAGAAGTATGCTCAGGGGCAACTTTCAACCTGCCGGATATATGGTCTTTGACTATTTTTTTAAGATACTCGTCACATGAATACTTTTTTCTTTTTTCTGTATCATCGCATAACAGAAGATCGTATCGTATTCCGCTTGAAACGAATATTTTTTTTACACCGGGAATCTTCTCGGCTTTTTTGTATAACTCAATAAGCGGTTTATGATCAAAAGCAAGATTACTGCACATGGCCGGATAAAGACACGATGACCTGCTGCATTTTCTGCAGATAGAAAAATCTTCTCCGCCCATCTTGTACATGTTTGCCGATGGTCCCCCAAGATCGGAAATATATCCTTTAAAATCATCCATCTCCACAACACTTCTGATCTCATTTAAAATAGACTTTTCCGATCTGTTGATAACTCTCTTACCCTGATGCATTGTAATAGAACAGAAACTGCACCCTCCGAAACAACCCCTGTGCATCGTAACAGAGTGACGGATCATATCGTAAGCAGGTACACCACCCTTATTGTTATACTTCGGATGAGGGAGCCTTGTGTATGGAAGATCAAAGGCAATATCGATGTTATCACTTTCAGATTCCACTCTCCCGGGATTCATTACAATAACAGATTCACCCGATTTCTGAATTAGTCGAACCTGTTCATTGCCTGCTGCATACTTTTCAATCACAACATGATTTGCTGCGAACTTTTTCTTATCAGCCAGACACTCTTCATGTGAATAGAGTTCAACATCCTCCCAGTTTTTATTCAGAGGGAGTTTTTCATTGATCGAAACTGCAATTCCCGTTTGAGGAACTGTCTTTAATGAGGAGAACGGCACCCCTTTCTTCATAAGATCAGCAATCTCGATTACAGGTTTTTCACCCATACCGTAAACCAGAAGATCGATAGATCCGTCAGAAATTACCGGAGGTCTTAAGGAATCACTCCAGTAATCGTAGTGGGTGAATCTCCGCAGAGAAGCCTCAACTCCTCCGGCAATAACAGGAACATCCGGGAACAGTTTTTTCAGAATACCGGAGTAAACCGAAACGGCGTAATCGGGCCTGAATCCCCCATTCCCGCCGGCAGTATATGCGTCATCGGACCTGAGCCTTTTACCCGCAGTATAATGGTTCACCATTGAATCCATGCATCCCGATGTGACGGCAAAAAAGAGTTTAGGAATACCGAACTTTTTAAAATCGCGAAGATCATCGCGCCAGTTCGGCTGAGGAACAATTGCAACACGAAGTCCCCGGCTCTCCAGTATGCGGCCTATGACGGCGCTCCCGAAAGAGGGGTGATCGACATATGCATCGCCGGAAAACAGGATAACATCCAGCTCATCCCATCCTCTGAGATCCGCATCTTTTTTAGTAACAGGGAGCCAGTCAGTTAATTTATATTTATTATTCATTTATTCTCATTTAACTCTATTCTAGATACTTCCTAATCTTATAAAATATATTTCGAAATTTAAATTAAGGGCAATCCCGATAACTTAACTTTATGACCACCATTAATTAGCCGATAATTTATTCCTCTGCATTTAAAGAAAGTAAAAAAACATTGTCACATAGTAAAATTAGATTGATTAAAATCATTCTTTTTATAGATTTATTTAAAATAAAATCATCTCTTTAAATATTTTGATTTTTCTGACACTTTGCACATATCTATTAAAATTGAGTGAAAACTATGAAAAAAATTCTGATTATCTCTGCCGCGCTGGCACAGCTCTTCATCATTACCCCGCTTTTTTCAGCGGTATACGAAGCATCAACACTGCACAATTCAGTCTCCAGATCTGAAACAGTTCAGGATCTTTATGTAAAGAGATGGAAAATCCTCCAGGAGGAGAACTTCTATTTCGACATTTACGGAAAGATAAACTGGGTTTTCGGCTTTGATGTAAACACAGTTAATGCAGGATCACTTCAGACTGAACCAACAGATCTCCACCTCACAAGAACATACGGCAGTATGACACTTGCAATGCCTATCGGAGGACACAGACCTACTCCTGAAGAGAACGATCTTATTATTGCTTTCACAACAACTGGTTTTCACTACGGACTTACAAAAAAAGTTCAAATTGACCGTGGTGCTGCCGGAAGCGAATCCGTAACAGACTATAAACACTCCCAGTTTTTTGACGATATATATGCTTTTTCTATTCTCTACAGACCATACCTTACACTTCATGGCGGACTCATTTTCAACAACGAATACGCTCCGGAAGATGATGGAACAATGGATTACTTCAATCCGATAGAGAGCTACAGTAAAAAATTCTTTGCAATTGAAGTTTACGGATGTACAGCTTTCAGCATGAATATAGACAACGGCAAGCCTGAATCTATAAAAGCTGAATTAGAGGTTACAAAAATTGCGGGACTTTTCAAAGATCTTTCAAATCCTTATATTACCGCTGTCACCCTGGGATATGAGCGTACAATGGCTTACAATGATGAAGAGTTTGATGCAGTCTGGGTCAATAAAATTAAATTACCTCTGGACGATTTGAAAGAAAACGCCAATCTTCATATATTCTCTCTTAAACTTATTCAGAGGATTTCAAAAAACTTTACACTTGAAGGTTTTTACGCTGCCCAGTATATCACAGAGGATATATATACTAAAACAGATCAGAAAAAAATCGATCCGTCAATAACCAAAGAATGGTATGTGCTTATTAATATAGACCCGATCCCCGTATCCCCTGAAGAGGTAAAATATAAGGCTTATACCGGTATAAGCTGGTACTGGGACCCTGCCATTGCAATACATAGAAACACACCTTCAAAAGGTAATGGAGCCTATGGCTGGATACTCGGCGGTTCAATCGACTTTAAAAATTACGGAGCAGACTTTAAAACTGAATACAACTTTTCAACTGAACTTAAAAAACTTATCGAAACATCGGACAAGTGGGCAGTTGAAGGAAGCATGTTTTTAAGGATATAATGAGGAAAAGAATATGAAATATATTAAACTGATAATATTAGCCGCATTTTTAAGCACAATGTTTACCGGATGCTCCTATGTATC
>PGXT01000240.1 GCA_002839285.1 Spirochaetae bacterium HGW-Spirochaetae-5
TTATTTAAACAACAGGGATAATCCTTTGAATAAACTTAAACTGATAATAATTTCAATACATATAAAAAATTCACCTCAGGCAATGCCTCTGGCTGCTGCGCTGCTGAAATCGCAGCTCGACTCACTTCCGGAGATAAACAGCAGAGTTGATGCATCTTATATGGACTTTTATCTCGATACCGATGCTCAGCTGATTGCAGATCAGATATGCAGTGAATCTCCGCATATGGTGGGCTTCTCAACTTATCTATGGAACAGGCATATGGTATTAGAGATCAGCCGCACAATTAAAAACAGACACCCGGAGACAATGCTTTTTGCAGGGGGCGCCGAAGCGACAGCTCTTCCTGAAAAACTTCTTAAAAGCGGTCCATTCGATTTTGTAATCAAGGGTGAAGGTGAGCCTGCCCTCACTGAAGTTATAAAAAGAATCCTCTCAAGCGAACCATATGATAATCTCGATGCGGTATTCGTACAAAATGAAAACAATGATCCTGATAAAAATCAGTGCCCTGTAATGAATCTTGACGAACTCCCCTCCCCTTTTTTATCGGGAGTTATCGACGTAAAAAATTATTCCGGTGTTCTATGGGAACTCTCACGGGGCTGCCCCTTTAAATGCAGTTTCTGCTTTGAATCGCGTGGAGTCGCAGGTGTGAGGCAATACTCTCTTGACCGCATTCAGAAGGAGCTTGAACTGTTTGAAGCAGAAAAAATAAATCAGGTTTTTGTACTCGACCCCACTTTCAACCGTAACATTAAGCGTGCAAAGCAGATACTCCGTATGATAAATAAAACTGCTCCGCTGATACACTTTACATTTGAAGTAAGAACAGAGTTTTTAGACGGGGAGATGGCTGAACTATTTGCCATGATCAACTGCAGTCTCCAGATAGGTCTGCAGAGCGCCATACCTGAAGTTCTATCCAAAGTGAACAGGAGTATCGATCCGGTTAAATACGCAGATAAAATTTCTCTGCTGAATCAGACCGGAGTAATATTCGGACTGGACCTGATATACGGACTCCCCGGCGATACGCTTGAAGGTTTTAAACATAGTTTAAATTATGCGCTGAGGCTTCAGCCTAATCATCTGGACATATTCCCTCTGGCGGTTCTCCCCGGGACAGTTCTTTATGAAGATGCAGAATTACATAATTTAAAATTTAAAAATGACACGCCATATACGCTCATCTCCTCTCCCGGCTTCTCTGAATCAGATATGGCTGCTGCAGAGTCTTTAAAAATTGCATGCAGTATTTTTTACAATCAGGGTGGAGCCGCGGGGTGGATGTTTATGGTACTTGAAACTCTTGACATAGAACCGGCACAACTGCTTGAAGAATACGCACTCCACTATTCATCACAGGGGAGTTAAAATTATCCTTCAATGATAATACAATTTTAAAACTCTCACCGGCAACCGAGATAGTTTCATTGAAATATAATTTTGATGAACTGATGAGTGTAGGCGAATTTACATTGGAAGAATTTTCAGCACGGTTCCGTCCCGAAACAATATCGCTAATAGTTTATAATTGCAGCGGAGAGGTTAAACCTCTGATTGTTGAAAAAGATCTTATTAAATGTCTAAGCGGATTTACCGGTAATATTACAATAAGGGAAATATTAAAAAACAACGAACGAATTAACAAAGATGAGCTTTATGAGTTTTTAAAATATTGCCTGAAGACTACAATACTTTATATTCCCTAAAAAAAAGAAATAATACATCTCTCCCCTCCAGGTCTTTCCCGGATGAAGAGGCTGGTTGAGTTTTAAAAATTCACAACATTATATATCTTTTTCAATGAATAATTACAAAACCGGAACACTAAACAAAAAATAAAACTGCCATGGCAATCATTGCAGGGAGGGCCTGAATAAAAAATATTTTTTTATCCGCTGTAAAAGCACCGAATATCCCCGCCGTTACCACACATGCCAGAAAAAAAAGCGAAACCTGAAAACTCCATATTTTATCGGAAATAAGAAGAGACCATATTAATCCTGCCGCAAGGAATCCGTTATACAAACCCTGATTTGCAGCCATAGCCTTTGTCGTATAAAAAAAATCTCTTGGAAATCCCCTGAAGACTTTTCTTCCAACGGTGGTCCAGACGAACATCTCAATCCATAAAATATAAAGATGCTGAATTGCAATTAATCCGATTAAAATCTGCGAAACAATTTTCATTTTATTTTCTCCTTTAGAAATTTATAATTCAAAAATTATTCCGTACGGGCGAATGATTATTCGCCCCGACGAAACAGATAATTCTCTCAAACAAAGATATCATTCCCCCGAAAAAAATTATTCTCCTTAAAATTATCCTTCTTTAAAAAAATTCACCCCAATCACGTACGGGCGAATGATTATTCGCCCCAACGAAACAGATAATTCTCTCAAATAAAGATATCATTCCCCCGAAAAAAATTATTCTCCTTAAAATTATCCTTCTTTAAAAAAATTCAACCCAATCACGTACGGGCGAATGATTATTCGCATTCGCTCCGGCGAATCTATCTCCATTTCAAAGGATTATTTATAATATAATTACGAATCCGATTTAAATCATCATAATTTCTTATAATATGCTCATAAGTTACACCAATCTTATATCCGCGAACAACCGATCCGATTGTTTTTGATGTACCTTTCGGGCGTTTGGATACCGGTGCCGGAGTTTTGGGCGAATGATTATTCACCACTGAGTTACAAACTGATCTGCTTACCATATAACATTTATTATCCGGCATTGTATCGAATTTATTAATCAAAATTATCCCATGAATATGATCAGGCATAATAATAAACATATCCAGTGAAGCAAATGGATAATGTAAAGGTATCTCCTGCCAGCATAACTGAGCTGCTATACCGGCAGCATTTAAAATCATTTTACCACCGACAATATAACCGAACATTTTTGTCCTGTTTTTTACACATAGAGTAATAAAATATGCACCCGAAGAAGAATAATCAAATCCTTTTAAACGAATAGAACGACGATGATGAAAAGCCGGATTATATACCATACTGAATTCCTCAATAATATTTCTTACATATGAATACGATTGCGGCCGGGAAATTTTAAAAAAAATTCCCTTAATAAAAAATTTTTTCTTTTATACATTATTCTCCCAATCACGTACGGGCGAATAATCATTCGCCCCAGCGAAAAAGATCATTCGCCCCAGCGAAAAAGATCATTCGCCCCGACGGAGAAGATCATTCGCTCAATAAAGATATCACTCCCACCGACGAAAAAATTATTCTCCTGAAAAATATCCCCCTTAAAAAAATTCTCCCCAATCTCGTACGGGCGAATAATCATTCGCCCCAACGGAAAAGATCATTCGCTCAATAAAAATACCCCTCTCCCGCCGAAAAAAATTATTCTCCTGAAAAATATCCCCCTTAAAAAAATTCTCCCCAATCTCGTACGGGCGAATAATCATTCGCCCCAACGGAAAAAAATCCTTCATAAATAACTTGACCCGGAATCATAAAAAATCTCTTAATCATTTAATCAAAAACAGGATTAATAGACAATAATGAACACAAAAAATATACATCGTCTTGGATTCACCGTCGAAGCTGAAGCGGAAAATTCAGCCGCCCGTGCATCCACTTTCACAACTCTACACAATACAGTACAGACACCTGTCTTTATGCCCGTTGCAACACTAGCAGTACTCCGGTCACAGGATACAACAGCTGTAGAGGATTTAGGCTTTCCGGTATTACTTGCAAATACATACCATCTGCTGCTCCGCCCGGGAACTGATGTTTTCCAAAAATTCGGCGGTATACACAAGTTCATGAACTGGAAGAGATCAATACTTACAGATTCCGGCGGCTTTCAGGTTTTTTCACTTTCTAAAGATGTTAAAATAACAGAGGATGGCGCCGTTTTCAGAAGTTATCACGACGGGAGAAAAATCCTTTTAAGCCCGGAAACAAGTATCGGAACACAGAAAATAATTAACAGCGATATAATGATGGCAATGGATCAGTGTATTCCATCCACATCTGAATTGTCACTATGCAGGGATGCTGCAGATATTACAGCAAGATGGGCAGAGCGGAGTATTGCTGCGCGTGGAGATTCACATCAGTCAATTTTCGGAATTGTACAGGGAGCGTGTTTTCCGGAACTGCGGAAGATGAGCGCAAAGCAGATTACATCCCTCCCCTTTGACGGATTTGCAATCGGCGGGCTTGCCGTTGGTGAAACTGAAGATGAACGTAAAGATATGACAGAGTTTACAGCATCACTCCTCCCTCGAAACTATCCGCGATACCTCATGGGTGTGGGGACTCCAATTGACCTTTTAGAGGGAGTTCACCGTGGCGTCGACATGTTCGACTGCATACTCCCCACAGCAATGGCGCAGCAGGGTGTTGCATACACATCTCACGGGAGAATGGAACTCCGCAGAGGGATCTACAAATTCCAGGACAGACCACTCGATGAAAATTGCTCCTGCCCGGCATGCAGCAGATACAGCAGGGCATATCTCCATCACCTGAC
>PGXT01000241.1:0-4853 GCA_002839285.1 Spirochaetae bacterium HGW-Spirochaetae-5
GAAGGCGGCGGGGATAATAGAGTTATTTTAATTAAGATATGTTAAGGGGGTAAATACTGTAAGGATTTATTTTTTATTGTATTTCAGCAGTAATTGGTCAAGAGGTACCGGGCGGGAAAAGTAGTATCCCTGAAAATTGTCACACCCCAGTTCTCTGAAAAAATCAAACTGTTCTTTAGTCTCAAAACCTTCAGCGACAATTTTCAGATCAAGAGAGTGAGCAAGCTGCATAATATGATATACAATCGCTTCTTTCTTCCGGTCTCCGGGTATTGACTGGACAAACTCCATATCAATTTTAAGTATATCAATGGGGAGTTCGGCCAGGTATGATAATGATGAAAAACCTTTTCCGAAATCATCTATTGCAATTTTAAATCCATGTTCTTTTAGTCTTAAGAGACTTTCACGTCCTTTGGAAAAGTTTTCGATAAGAGTATTCTCAACCACCTCCAGAATTATCTGTTCCGGTTCAATTTTCTGCTGATTTGCGAATTCCGACAGGAAATCACTGTAAGCGGCGTTGGTGAGCTGGGTTGAAGAAAGATTAATGCTTATTTTAAACCGGTTTTTTATATGCATTTCAATATCATGAAAGACTTTTCGAATGACCATATCGTCTATATCTTTCATTATGCCTGCTTTTTCCATCAGGGGAATAAACTGACCGGGACCGCCGATGGATGGATCGGGATTTGTACATCGCAGCAGCGATTCCGCGTATATTATCTTTTCATCTGCATTTACTATCGGCTGGTAAAACATGGTAAACTGGTCTGTTGATATGCTTGTTCGTAAAAGATTGATTATGCTGACTTTTTTTGAAGAATAGTCAACAATCTCTCTGGTGAAAACGCGGTAAGTATTTTTTGTCTGTTTAGCCTCTCTTATAACGCTGTATGCATTGTTGAAAATAGTGTCGATGTCATTACCGTCGCGGGGTAACTGAATGATGCCAAGGCTTGCGGTTACCAGATAAGCTGCTCCTGAAATCGGGAAAGGATTTCTGAAAGACGTAATAACTTTTCCTGCAAAATTGACCAGTTCTTCTTTCGAGCTGGTTCTCTTCATCATGAAAACGAAATCATCACCCCCTATTCGATACAAATCCCCCGTGGTTTTAAAAAGGTCGAGAAGCCGGATCGTCAGTAATTTCAGAATTTCATCTCCGGTGTTTTCTCCAAAGGATTCATTGATACGCTGAAAATCGTCAATATCAAGGAACACCAGAGATAATCCCTCTCCGTTTTTTTTCTGCTTATCCATTTTTAATTTCAGATCATTCAGGAATCCGTTCCTGTTCGGGATTCCAAGTTCCGAGTCGAAGTGAAGAATCCGCTCCAGATCATCTTTTACTTTTACAAGTCTGGAAGCATAATCAATAATAATGTCAATCAATCCGAATGAATTAAATAAAATGAATAGAGCAATTCCCGTACTGATATGGGGGTAATAATAATTAACGTATCCGTTACTGCTGCTGAAAAAGGATATTGAATAAATACCGCTTAGTGTGAAGTAGATTAGAAGAAACAGGGCGGATATTATTTTATTTACCGGATAAGAAGCTTTATTATCAGCGTTGGAGTATAAGAATATAAAAACTGCATAAAAAAGATATGCTGAAAGCAAAATGGATTTCAGCAGATAAATTGATTCAACTTTTTGAATTACAACAATCTGACGGTAGTCAACCGGAATTTCTGCAATAAAATTACCGGTTAATAATTCCGGATTAAAAACGGTTATCATCAGAATTGCAGTTGAAAAGATAATTCCAGATGTGAGAAGCAGATTGTTCAGCTTTTTCAAAGACTGTTTTAATATTAAGGCCTGGTTTACCAGATATGGTATGCCAATTAAAAAAAGTAGTGATGCCAGCTCCCTGATGATGATAAAAAAACGCGCAGTGTTTTGTTCGGATGTCATAATATAATAAATCAAAGCTATAGTGTCACCGGCTATATACAGGACTGCCCCAAGTGTCAATAAAATCTGCGGCAGAACTTCTCTTCGTCTGCTCTGGAGATACAGGTAGACAGATTTTATTAATGAAGAAATTGTAAATCCCGAATTTATATAGGTCATCGATAGTCAATACCCTGCCTGAATGCTCTTAATAAAACATTAAGAACGGTCTTTTGTCAATACTTATTGTTTTCATTTGATAATACTGCATTATAGTGTTAATATCGCTTGTCAGTTTTAATATCAGGTTTTATATAATCTGAAAAAGTTATAACATCAATTGACGTAATATATTAAATTTTAATAAGATTGAATATATATAATTTTTTTTAATGACAGCATCGTATATATTCAGTATAATTCTGAATACGGGTAAACTATGGTAAACAGAAAACTATACGGTGCATTAAAAATATCTGCAATATATCTCATTGCGGGATGTATATGGATAATTTCATCTGATACTATTCTCAAATTACTTATACCTGATGCGGATGAATATGCTGTATATCAGACTTACAAAGGGTGGACATTCATACTCTCATCAGCTGTGCTGCTCTTTACACTCCTTTATTCGGAGTTTAAAAAAAGAGATATGATCGAATCTGATCTGATAAAAAATCTCCATGAAAAAAAAATTCTATTAAATGAAATTCATCATAGAGTAAAAAATAATCAAAGGCAAGTTCTCCCGAATCGATAGGTATGATTGAAACATTATCCGGAAGGATCTTTTCAATGGCTCTTGTCCATGAGCATCTTTATAAAACGGCAGATTTTAAAGAGATAAATCTGAAAATATATATTCCGGAGCTGATTGATAGTATCAGAAAAAATTTTTCATTGAATGAGGATATGGTGGAAATAAAATATAATATGGATGAAACCGCTCTTGATATAACAAAAGCCATTCCCGTGGGGATACTATTGAATGAAATTATCAGTAACTCATTTAAACATGCCTTTCCCGATTCAAAACAGGGCATAATAACTGTTGATGTAAAACAGGAGAGGGGCAGGTGTATGCTGACTGTTGGCGATAACGGTGCTGGTGATGGAAAAGCAGCTGGTAAATATCCAGGTGATGGTCCCGGGATTGAACTTATTAAAATGCTTGTTAAGCAGCTTTCCGGAGAACTTATATGTGATAATTCCTACGGATATAAATATTTTATTGTTTTTCCTATGGCGGAATAAGTATGAAGAAAAAGCGTATTTTTATCGTTGAGGATGAAGGGGTAAATGCAATGCTCCTTAAATATGCGTTGCAGAAAGATCATGTTATTCTCGGGATTGCAGTTTCGGGTCTCGACGCCATTCAGCAGATAATAGATCAGAAACCTGATCTGATTATAATGGATATTCGTCTTGAAGGTGATCTGACCGGTATTGATGTAATGAATGAAATCAGAAAGACTCATCATGTGGAGCATATATACTGCACAGCATATTCAGATGAGGAAATAATAAGCGATGCCAGAAAGACCCTTCCGATTGAAGTAATCATAAAGCCGGTAAATATTGTTGAGCTGAGTAAAATGATAAATAAGTAATGTTTACAGGAACTGAATGCGCGAACAAATATCCGCGCATCCAATTCCGGATTATCCATAAAATCAGATTTTGATTATATGTTCTTCAATTTTTATATTCTTTCCGCTTTTTAATACAGCTTCCCTTATCAGAGCAGTTGTTCCATTACAGCATGGGACTTCCATACGTGTGATTGTTATCGAGTTTATATCATGCTCTTTTACTATTATCGCAAGTTTTTCCTTATATTCATCGATATACGGATCGAGTTTAGGACAGAATGTAAGCATCGCTTTTCCGCTTAAGTGCTCATCGTGAAAATTTCCGCATGCGTATGGAGCGCAATCTGCTGATACCAGAAGATCTATTTTTTTGTTGGTAAATACCGGTGAATATGGACTCAGAAGTTTCAGTTTTACCGGCCACTGTTCAAGTCTGGAAAAATCACCTTTACGTGCCGCCTGAGTTTCCGGAACCTTCTGGAATACACGATTTGCGCTTCCCGGGCAGCCGTGATGCTGTACTTCCGGCTGCGGAGCCGCCTCTTCAACTGTTGATTATATTCTCCATTACAAGAGCTTCATTGTATGGCGCGGCTTCTCTCTCTTCAATTGTAATTGCGCCCACGGGACAGGTTCCTATACATGCTCCCAGACCGTCACAATATAGATCACTGATCAGTCTGGCTCTGCCGTTTATCATCTGTATTGCCCCTTCAGGACAATCGGGCACGCATAGTCCGCATCCGTTGCATTTATCTGCGTCTATGTGTATAATCTGACGTTTCATAGTTAACCTCGTTTAATTTCTTCAATAATTCATTTGACAGTTATATTATAGCCATATTACTTATTAATCAGCATTGACCTGAATCAATTCCGGAGAAAAAAATGAAAATTTCTGAAGAAACATTATCAAAAAGTCTTTTTTTCGGGGGACTCTCTCCTGAAATCATATCAGATATTGCTAAAAAAGGGAGAACTGAGAAATTCGGCAAGGATGAAATTATTTTTTTTGAAGGCGACAAGGGTGAGAAGTTTTTCTTTCTTATTGAAGGACTTGTTAAAATATACAAATCCGCTGATAACGACAGAGAAATTGTACTCCGGCATATTCGCCCGGGTGAAATGTTCGGGGAGGTTATACTGTTCGAATCTGAATCTTATCCTGTAAGCTCAACAGCTTTGAGAGATTGTACACTCTTTTCAATAAACCGGAAGATGTTTCTGGAGCATTTTAAAGATGATTCATTTCGCAATTATTTTACCGGCAACATCTTCCGTAAGCTGAGGTATCTTGCGGATAAAGTTGCCTATCTCAATGCATATGACGTTGAAGAGAGATTTTTTCTT
>PGXT01000241.1:4933-6599 GCA_002839285.1 Spirochaetae bacterium HGW-Spirochaetae-5
TGGAATAAAAACGAACTTAAGCTTAATGTCGATTATGCCAGATCTGTAATTGATAAAATTAAAGAGATATAACTTATTTTCCAGTAAGGAAAGAGAGATACAAAGGTGGAATGAGCTGTAATAAATCTTTGCCCCCGACCGGGGTGCGGGGGCTTGCGGGTAATGAGGCTTTCTTTTGACCAATCTTAATCCATGAGATAATTAAGCGCTACAGTTCTATACTCATGATTTTTATTTACAATCAGCGGGTATTTTGCGCTGCTGAAAAGATGCACCTGGGCTTTTTTGAATGATGACATTGAGTTTTTTAATCTGTCCTCCATGTCCGGGAGGATGTCGTATCCGCTGCTTCCGGCAAGAAGTATCGGGCAGTTTATGATTGCCGGGTCACCGTGAAGGTACCGGTCTCCGCTCTCCATGAAATCTTCGAGCATTGCAGTGTCATCATCGAGAATTTTCTGCCATTTAGAACCATTTAAAGACTGGAAAAAACGTCCCATCTCGGTTTTCTTTGCATGTTCTCTGTAACTGATGGTATTATTTAAATAAGTCTGGTCCGGTTCGATTCCCGGCAGGCTCTCGGCTATTATATTTTTCACAAGAGAGGGGTTTATAATAGCCATATTTAATGCTACCAGTCCCCCTCCGCCAAGGCCGATAATTGCGGTTTTTTTAAATTTTTCTTTTTCGCATAATTCTGAAATTGCGGTTGCATTGCTTAACCAGAAATTATTCTCTGCATCATTGCCTGATGGTGATTTCCCATGACCTGAAAGATCAACTGTCATGGTGTTGAAGTAGCTTGAGTAAAATTTAATCTCTGAATCGAAAATCTTTGAAGATTGTCCATTATCATGAATTAAAAGAAGATTGTTGATATTGGTCTTTGAGTTATATATATTATAATATATTTTATTGTTTTTATTCTTATAGGATGACATGCTCTAACCCTGATTATTTATTTTTGTAAAGTATTAGACAGGGAAAAATACTCTGCTATAATTTTCAATTTTGTTTTTTTATTGAGTCTATTTACCTGTTTGTTTATTCAAAAGCGGGCTTTTTTTTTAAGTACTTAAAAACCGGAACAGGATTCTTTTCAATGGTTAGATAAAATACAGGCGGCAGCAGTTTATTTTGCAGGCACAGCGCGTACGCTGCCTTAAATGGGGAACTATGGTGGCAACTCCCGCGTAGTTCCCCATTTCATCGTATGCGAAGCATGTGCACTCCGGAAAATAATCAGCTATTATAAAGGCATAATTGTATGGATGATGAAAAAAAAATAAATAAGTCAGACGATCTGAAGAGCGACTTTGAAAAGCTCAGGCTCCATTATGCTCTGATCCTTGAGAGTGTTAAAATTCTCCCCTGGGAGCTGGACGTTTCCGCAATGGAGATGAATAATGTTTTCGGGATGAATATCCTTTTTTCGGAGAGCAATGAAAAAGTAAATTTTTCGAAATGGCTTGAGATGATTTATCCCGAGGATAGAGAGCTGGTTCTACCCTCTGTGAAAAGTATACTTGATGGTGAAGTAAATGAATCAGTTATTGAGTACAGAATTAAGAAAGATACCGGAGACCTGATCTGGCTTAAAACTACGGCGAAAATCCGGTCTAGAGATGAGAACGGAAAGCCTTTGATTATAACCGGTATCAACCAG
>PGXT01000242.1:0-2797 GCA_002839285.1 Spirochaetae bacterium HGW-Spirochaetae-5
GGGCTTTTCTGTGCCGTAAACTGTGCTGAAAAAACCGGAACAAGAATTCTGGTAATTGAAAAAAATATCTCCCCGGGTAAGAAATTTCTTCTATCCGGAACCGGTCAGTGCAACATTACGCATACCGGAACAGTTCCGGAATTTACCCGTCACTACGGAAACGCCGGTGATTTTGTAAAACCTGCACTGAGCGCTTTTACCCCTGCCGCGATGATAAATTTTCTGCAGGAAAACGATATCCCCACGGTAGAGAAAGAAAACGGAAAAATTTTCCCCGAATCTATGCGTGCAATTGATGTTCTTTCAATGCTGATAGAACTGTGCGAAAATCGCGGTATTGAATTCAGATTCGACTCACCGGTTACAGATATAATTTACAAAGACGGAATCTTTGAAGTAACCTCCGGCGGAGAGAAATTTACATCAGAAAAAGTAGTAGTTGCATCGGGGGGAGAATCCTACCCCGACACAGGCTCATCGGGGGACGGATATAAATTTGCAGAGAGCATGGGACACAGCATAACCCCCACATCACCATCTCTTGCACCTGTATATATAAGAAGTTTTCCATTCACGGAACTCTCGGGAATATCCTTTAAGAACCGCACTGTCTCCCTTTTCAAAAATGGCAAAAAAAATCATTCATCATCGGGAGATATTTTATTTACTCACAAGGGATTATCCGGTCCGGTTATTCTCGATATGAGCAGATATATCAGCAGAGGGGATGTCCTTGAGGTATCTCTCGCCGGTAAAAAAAGCGAAGAGATGAATACCGATTTTATCGCAGAATCACGGGCCCAGGGGAAGAAGAGCATAAAGACTTTTCTGAAGAACTACGATATACCGGAAAGGCTCATTACAGTTATACTGGAGCAGGAGGGGATCGATCCTCTTAAAAATGTTTCAGAAATAAGCAAAAACGAGCGTGTGAAATTATTTAAATCACTTGGAGAGTACCCGTTCATTGTTGAAGAAAAAGGGAACTTCAATGTTGCCATGGCCACAACAGGGGGAGTATGCAGAGACGAAATTGATAAACGTACAATGGAATCGAAAATTATTCCCGGTCTCTACTTTGCCGGTGAAGTAATAGATGTAGATGGAGATACAGGGGGCTACAATATTCAGTGGGCATTCTCATCAGGGAAGACAGCGGCAGACGGGATTAAGAGAAAGGGATAAATCTACACTGCCACTCTTTCATAACTCCCGGCAAGAAGATTTTGTACATGGATATCTTCATCGAGTTCATCCCAGTGGAGACCATATCCGCCGCCGCTCATTACAAAATTTTCACGCTGTTCCATTGTTGCTTTCTGCAATCTCGGGAAATAAGCAAGTGGTACTGACAACTGCCGACCATCGGTAAACAAAACCCACATATTATCCTGATCAAACCAGATCTTATCTGCACGCGCATCATTTTTTAAAGAACTCATTCCACTTATCCTCAATCAGAATCCGATTCTCGCTGATTTTTTATACTTTACAACGAAAATGTCAATAACATTCATATTGCAGATATTTTTATCGGGACAGTATCGCCGTGAGACTGGTCCCTGCTAAAAATAAAACTGATTTATGGGCAAATGATAATTTGCCCCGACTTATGTTAAACATTAAACAGAAAGTGAACCACATCTCCGTTACCGACTACGTACTCTTTCCCTTCCGTTCGGAGCTTCCCTGAAGTACGCGCTCCGTTCTCTCCATTACAGCTGATAAAGTCTTCGAAGGCGATGACCTCTGCGCGGATAAATCCTCTTTCGAAATCGTTATGTATAACAGAAGCGGCCTTTGGAGCTTTCCATCCCGCCTGAATTGTCCATGCACGGACCTCTTTTACTCCCGCTGTAAAATAGCTGATAAGACCAAGAGCATGATAGCTGTGCTGAATAATCTGATCGAGGCCCCCTTCGGTCACTCCGAGAGACTCCAGGAACTCCTCCCGCTCGCCGTCACTCATGCCGGCCATCTCCTCTTCAATCTTCGCGCATATTTTTACAGACATTGCATTATTCCCGGCTGCAAAATCATGAACAATCTTTACATATTTATTATCTGCACTTTAAGTGTAATCAGCTGAGTCTCTTTTATAAGTTCAATAAAGACATCCGATTCCCGTTCACTGAATGTGTTGGCAGGTTTACCGACATTAAGATGATCAAGAAGTCTCTTCGCGCAGTCCGTCACGGGCTGAAGCTTCTTATCTGTTCTGGCAAGTTTCTCAAGACGGGAATGCCGGTTTTCAAGACTCTGTATATCGGCCAGTATAAGTTCGGTATTTATAACTTCAATGTCGCGGAGTGGATTTACATCTCCATCCACATGAATAATATTTTCATCTTCAAAACATCTTACAACATGAAGGATTGCAGATGTCTCCCTTATATGGGAGAGGAATTTATTTCCCAATCCGGCGCCCCGCGAAGCCCCTTTGACAAGGCCGGCAATGTCAGTAAACTCAACGATGGCAGTCTGAATTTTTTGAGGCTTTACAATAGCAGAGAGCGCATCAAGACGCTTATCCGGAACAGGGACAATGGCCTTATTCGGTTCTATTGTGCAGAACGGGTAATTGGCCGCCTCTGCATTCTGCGCCTTTGTGAGAGCGTTAAAAAGTGTGGATTTCCCCACGTTAGGGAGACCAACTATACCTATACTTAAAGCCATTAATTTCTCCTGAAAATGTATACTGTTTTTGATAATTTAACTGAAGATATGAAATTCGCGGTTAAATCAGAAAATTCATTTTTTTTCCTGCGCCCGTTCTGTCAACAAAACAATAGAAAAA
>PGXT01000242.1:2827-5722 GCA_002839285.1 Spirochaetae bacterium HGW-Spirochaetae-5
AAAAAATATTCCCGGACTCTATAATTGTAATCGACTAAATTAAACCTCAATTATCATCTGTTATATGTCTTACTAATATTTAACTCAAGAGTGTTCGTCATGAATAACCGTCAGGTTCAGATTGGTATACTGGCAATGGTTGCAACAGCTTCCCTGTGGAGTATAGCAGGGCTTTTCATTAAAGTTATAGACTGGAATCCCTATGCAATTGCAGGACTCAGAAGCTTTATCGCTTCGATTGTTCTTCTGATATATTTAAGAAAACCGGTTTTTCATCTCTCATTTCCTCAGGTGGCCGCTGCAGTTGCCAACGCTGCAACAATGCTTTTATTTGTTATCGCAAACAAAACTACAACTGCGGCAAATGCAATTCTTCTTCAGTATGTAGCTCCCATACTCACTGCTTTCATCGGAGCGGCACTTTTGAAAGAGCGTACACGTATAGAACACTGGATTGCCTTTGCTGTTGTTGCAGCCGGAATGCTGATAATGTTCATGGATGAACTTGGAACCGGACAGATGACCGGGAACATGTTAGCACTTACATCAGCATTAACATTCAGTCTCTATTTTGTCTTCATGCGGATGCAGAAGGACGGGTCTCCATTTGAATCTATTCTTCTCTCCCACTGGATTACAGCAGGTGTATGTCTTTTTATTTCATTCTTTCTTCCAATGCCCCATTTTACATTAAAATCTACCGGCACCATATTAGTTCTTGGTGTTATACAGATAGGATTTTCGTCAATACTCTTTGCCGTGGCAATCAAGAGAATAACCGCGGTATCGGCAATACTCATCGCGGTTATAGAACCGGTTTTTAATCCCGTCTGGGTATTCCTTGTACTGCACGAATCACCGGGATTACATTCAATCATCGGCGGTGCGGTAATTGTAGCGGCAGTAACAGGAGTATCGATAATCAGCACCAGAAGACAATCACGGAGACTTAAGGTTTAGTTTCAGGTTTGTAATGCAGTCACCTAAATCCCCGAAGGGGGACAACTACACACATCCCACTGTTTAGCCCCCGCACCCCCGGAGGGGGCAAAGCACTTTAACAAATGTAGTGGCCGGGACGATGTGCTGAGCCATCGAAGTAGCCTGGAAATTTTTAAGTTTTAATAACTGAACATTTTGCAAAAACACTCAGAATCCCCTCATCAGTAGTATTATTAAGATTAAATAAAGAATCGTTTTTTTAACTAAAACTTCTTGACTCTGAAGTTATAAAAGTTATTTTTAATAGAATACAGATTTATTCTGAAAATAATAAAAATGAAGTTATATGGAGGAATTTTGAATCAGCAAATATTAACTGGAAGAATGAGTTAGGAGGTGGTGCTGCTGACGAAGTAGATGAAATTAAATGGGAGTCAATTTCAGGAAATCCCAATCAAACTTGGAGTGATCCAGTTGCAGATGCAGCAACCAGCGATACAAAAAAAGTTACACTTGAAACTGGAAAAGGAAGATGTATTAAGACGGCTACTGGTGTTCAAGAATATGAAATACTTATAAATGATAGTTCATCAACATATGTTTTAACCGATGGCTCTACTGAAACTCTTCGAATATCAGATGTAACTGCTAAATAATATAATAACAATCGTGGGGGGATAAGATTTCATTTATTCCCCCCATACAAGGTGAATAAATGAAATTAAAAACATTCTTCGGCGTTATCTTTTCATTCATACTTCTAGTATCAATTAATGGCAATACAAAAACTAATAACTGGAATAAATTCGGTAGCTCTTGGAAAATAGAAAATTCTAATGCCACAAACTTAAGTGGATACCCTTCATCATGGGGATATTACGAGCTTACCAATTACAATACACTTATGTCTATAAAATCTTTTAATAATTATTCAGAGATTATAACTATCTGCAATATTATCGAAAGAACAGAGTCACCTTCAGAGTTTTTAATCGCATTCAATGTAAAAAGTGAATCACAGCAATGGTACTATCATACATATGCGTTTAAGATTACAGGCGGTTATTGGGGAATGAACAAAGCATCATTAACATTCTCAGATATATCTGATAAAACAAAACCTTATAATACTAAAAATAACATCTTTGTTAAAGAATTAGCATCCACAGATTGCAAAATCAAATATGGTAAAGTATATATATATCGTATAATATTTGAGAATAAACATGTTATACTATTCATAAATAATGAAAAAATACTTAGTGCCCCATTCCCTGAAGCAAACCATGATGGAATTATTGCCGTAAGTTCAAAAAACGTTAAAATTGCACTAGATAAAATCACTTTAAAAAATAATGATAAAATTATTTTTGAAGATGACTTCATAGAAAACACTATAGATGTTAAAACCATAAAAGCAACAAGAGAGAGTAATTCACTAACTGAAACTAATAAAAAACCGGAGTAATTTTTTAAACTCATCCAGACCTCTCCCGCGCTACTGGCCGTTTCACGACATCAATGGTCTTCAACGGCACTTCCCGACTCCTGCGGGTCGCGCACCCTCTGCTCAAGGAGAGGGTTTTAGTGGAACTAATCTTTCTGCAATTATAAATCAATTCATTACTGCAACTCCCCCTTCTCCATGAGGAGAAGCAATGTGCTGAGTTTATCGAAGCAGGTGCCGGGGGATGAGGTCTGTTCCAACTTCTCAAAAATAAAATATTGACTCCTCTGCCAATATATACTACCTCTATAAACAACTTCTTTCCTCTCCGGAGACTTTATATGAAAACTAAAACTTTAAAAAGAATAAATAACTACCTCTTCGAAATACCTGCAGGCTCCATTAAGAATATGAATGTCCCTGCGAGAATATACGGCAGCAGCAGACTCATTGAGAATATGGATGACGCTGTCTTTACCCAGATCTCCAATGTTGCCACTCTCCCG
>PGXT01000057.1:0-9105 GCA_002839285.1 Spirochaetae bacterium HGW-Spirochaetae-5
TAATGCACATGCAGACAAATAAAAAAGGCTGCCCATTCGGAACAGCCTTTCTACTGAAAATTTTCTATAGCCTATTATTCTTTTCCGGCTCCGCGACCAGTCTTTTTCGTTCTTGAGTTCTGAACCTGCATTCTTCTCATCTTTTTGATTCGACGTCTTTCAGCTTCTTCTTTTTTACGTTTCTTCTCTTCGCTAGGTTTTTCATAATATCTTCTTCGCTTGAGTTCTTTGAAGATGCCTTCGAATGCCATTTTTTTCTTCAGATTCTTAAACGCTTTTTCGATGTCGCCATTAACTTCAACCTCTAATGGGCTTGTCATAGAAAATCACATCCTTTATATAATATATTTTGTTAAGACTTCTATGCGGTACGATTTTGTCAATTTAAAAACAGAAATTTTTTAAAAGCGGTATCAACGTAGCAAATTAATTTTAGGGGTGCGTATGATCCGCATACGCTGGGAATGTAAGATTAAGGGGACAGTGCCCCGGTAATCCCACATTTCCAGCACAGTGCGAAGCGCTATGCCCCAAAAATAAACTGCTGCCCGGTATCAAAAACCCGGTTTCCCTGGCCGCAGGGGGCTCTGCGGGGCTCCTAAAGGGCCCATCCCTTTATATCCTGTAAAAATTAAATTATCTTTTTTTGATCTAATTTTAATTCAACTTTTTAAAAACCCATATTTTTTTATTTTTACTGATAGATCCTATGAGCTTACCAGCTGAATATATATTAAATCTTCCCGATGAAATTTTCACGTCAAGATCCATTGACTTATCAAATCTGCAGACAGAACTGCCATTGACAGAAATTTCTCTTTTAACATCAGACTCCTCAGATGAAAAATGCGGCGGGTCAACAATTGTCAGAATGTCAGAACTGCCATTTATAAAATACTGAGTGTAGTGATATGTTGTAATTTTTTTTGTTTTGAGATTGAATACAACAAGTTCAGAAAGAGACGGATTTACATGCACTTCAAAAAATGCATTACTCCCCTTCTGAAACTGATCCATTACTGCGTTTCCCATAACAGAAGTTTTATATTCAGTATTCCTGTAATTGAATATAAGCTCCTCACCCTCTATAATATATTTAATTTCAGCAAATAGAGATGTGCCGTAAATTACAAGCAGAGTAAAAAATATCGGGAAAAATTTATTTTTCATTAAACTGACTCCGGAAATGTAATCTAATGGGATAATACATCATGCGTCTATCTGTATACCGTTTATAAAAATATAGGCAAAAAGAGCGGCAATAACAGCTCCCATAATCATAACTCCAATCATAGCATATATCCTGGAATTGTCACCTTCAACGATAAAAAGCTTTGGATCTTCACGGTTGTATCTTATCATTAAAGCCTGCCCCTCCCGGTATTTTTTTGAAGTGCTGCTGCTCTGTTCACGGGCTATTACCAGCTTACCTGTTTTTGTAATATATTCAGCCTCCATTGTGTACATTGTTGATATTCCCTCTGCACCATTCATTACTGACTGCTGATGGTTATGATAACAGGTAACTTTCCCGGGAACAAGATCGGAGTTTCTGCGCCATTCAAATTCTTTTTTCAATAAATAAATTCCGAGTATTATCATTGATATACCGGAAAATAAGAATATAATTACAACATCAATTCCCATTGACAGAAGCAGTGCTACTGCAAGACCAAAAATCCCGAGAAAAATAAAAACACCTTTTGACTTCATATTAATGACCCTTATTTAAAATTTTGATTACAAATCAGTATTTATTCTTTAATATTTTAAAATTAAAAAAAGCTCTATTATCCCCTCAGCCGAAGGCGGCGGGGATAATATAATTTATGTTTTTTACTATAGAAATTATATTCAGGAATAATTACTGCTTACAAATAATTGTATGCACTAAAAACCAGAGACGTTTTTCACGCCTCGCCATGGTACGGTGAAAAACCATTCTGCCTGACTTTATTTGCATCCGTTTTCCGGAAATAGATTCAATTCAGAAAAAGTAAAGACCACAGGGGTACACGTTCCAGATGAAATCTCTGTTCTGAAGCATTTATATTTTTTGCCGACTTCAATTTTATTCTTCTTTATCCAGCTAAGAGAAGGATTAGCACCATCATTCATCTGCAATGAACGGGAGGAGTCACTGACATTTTTAATTTTATATTTATGTCTGTCTGATAGATTTAACGGTGTGAATTCAAATACAATTTTCTTTGCCTGATCAGGACAGTTATATTCATCTGCCGGAGCGCTGCTTATTGATTTGATTACGGCATATCCCTCAAACTTACTGTACGTACAACTCCCCCCCGAAGGCTGCTTCATGATTTTACTGCTGCATGAAGTCTGAACCATTGCGAAAGCAAAAATCAATACTAAATAAACTCCAAGATATTTCATAAATAACATTCTCCATTTTTTTATTTCCTGCATCACAATTTTTAAATCAACCGGAAGTTTTTGATCTGGCGAAAATAGATAAACAATGCCAACTCCGGTTCGCGGTAAATTCCCTATTTTTAAAAATTCAGCTCTGCTGTTTGCCGGATTCACCAGCAGTAGTCAATGTCCACTCCCCATGGAATTTACCGTCTTTATAATTCCCTGATACTATAAATAATCTGGCCGTTTATAATATTATAAACACCATAAAGTCGTCTAGTTTTATAAATCTAGACGTAATAATTATAAAAATTCTGTTTTATATGTTAAATTCTGAAGGTCATGCTGGTCAAATTGGAGTTTATCTCTATTTGTTGAAAAAATATAGCTGCCATGTTTTATCATTCAGAATATATCCGGATGATAGAGCATATGAGTGATTTAGTGTGATAGTTTACTTATCACCAACTCTGAAAGTCCTATAATCAATGCCGAGTTTATCTATTTTATAACCGAGTATTCTTTTTGTTGTTCCAAGTTTAATTGCTGCATTGGATATATTTCCATTAGTAATTTTCAGTGCATCTATAATCAGTTCTCTTTCAAACATATCAGTTCTCTCTTCGAGAGTACCATGTCCGCTGTTCTCGTGAAATATCTGAAGGGAAGGCGGAAGATGATAGTTTCTGATAACATCTTCACTGCACATGATTACAGCCCGTTCCATACAGTTCTCAAGCTCTCTTACATTCCCGGGCCAATGATAGGCAACTAAAAGATCTATCGCATCGGTACTGATACGGTTTATATTCTTTTCAGCTTTTGCACTGTATAACTCAAGAAAATGATCTGCAAGCAGTACAATGTCAGACTTCCGGTCGCGCAGCTTCGGTGAGAGCAGAGGGAAAACATTAAGTCTATAGTAAAGATCCTCTCTGAATTCGTTCTTTTTTATTTTCTCCTCCAGATTCTGATGGGTTGCGGCTATGACCCTTACATCTACCGGTATAGTCTCTGAACCGCCCACTCTTTCAATGGTCTTCTCCTGTAAAACTCTCAGCAGATGAACCTGTAAAGATATATCAAGATCGCCAATCTCATCAAGAAAGATTGTACCTCCATGGGCAAGTTCAAATCTCCCCTTTTTCATCTTATCCGCTCCGGTAAACGCACCCTTCTCATATCCGAAGAGTTCAGCTTCTATAAGACTTTTAGGCAGAGCTGCAACATTAACCTTTACAAATGGCCCTGCAGATCGTTTACTGTTTCTATGAATCGAATCGGCGATCAGCTCCTTACCGGTTCCGCTCTCGCCCGTTATGAGTACTGTAACATCTGACCCCGATACCAGAATTATTTTTTCGTAGACTTCTTTCATTTCGCTGGATTTACCAATCAGTTTCCCCTGAATACTTGTCATTGAAATCTTCTTGCGGAGAAGCTCATTCTCTTCTTTCAACGTTCTCTCCCTTGCTATTGTATCGATTCTCCCCTTAACAGCCTGGGCAATCATTATTGAAACTGTGGTCAGAGCATGATACTCATCAGCCAGATCCCTTCCATAATTATTTATTATATCTACTGAAATAGTACCGATTACAGAGGAATTAAGTTTAATAGGAACGCATATAAAAGAGATTTTATTAGCTGTGGTATTTCTGTTCGCTCCGGTTCTGTTGAGAAACTTCGGCTCATTTAGAATATCCATTACAATATAAGGATTCCCTGTTTTCACAACAGTACCGATAATCCCCTCACCCGGTTTGTAAATACCCTTGTTGACCTCTTCTTCACTATAACCATGATGTATATCGACAAAGATCTCATCCTCCTCTTTGTGATAAATACTTATCATCCCCCTCTCAATATTATAGTAAGTGACAATAAGATTAAACACATTCGACATGAGAAGGTTTATCTCTGCACTGTCATCTATGAAAATTCTTCCTATTTTTTCGAGTAATCCGCTCTGTCTGTCATTAATCAGATCCATTTTTTATCCTTTACCCGCATCTTTAAAGTAAGCTTACTATTTCAAACAAACAGTATTTATTCTTAAATATAATTTTTGAGTAAAAAACAGAAAAACTACATCACTGACGCCTTCGGCAGCGGTGATAATAGAGCTTTTTTTACTCTAGAAAAGTTAAGGAATACTTCCAAATAATACACAATAGTAATTAACAACTAATTTCAAACAAATATTTTTCAGAAGTATAATGCCTTACGGGGACAATTTTACAAAATTGTAATTTTTCAGCAGAATTGCAGGCGGGGAGTTTAACTGACAATTCCCGCAGAAATAAATCATTCTGCGGGAATTGCATCTGAGAGTTATGAGATTATCATGTTTATCTTTATTTTAACAGTATCCGTTAAAACAATCCCTGCCTTTCGCCCGGCAGGGATTGAAGATAGATATTAACCTATTGCCACTTCTCCGTTTTCGCCTGTTCTTACCCGGATACACTCTTCGAGAGGAACAACAAATATTTTACCATCACCTATGTTTCCGGATCTTGCACTCTTTATAATAGCCTCGATAACCGGTTTTACAAAATCATCATTTACTGCTATTTCAAAACGTACTTTATCTAAAAGATTTACCTCTGTCTCTGCACCGCGGTAGTTTTCTGTAAAACCGCCCTGGGCTCCGCAACCTATAACACTTGAGACAGTCATCTTTCCAACATTAGCTTCTGCAAGCGCCTGTTTCACATCACTCAGTTTCTCAGGCTGAACGATTGCTATAATAAGTTTCATACTGATTTCTCCTTAAATTATTATTTTCCTGTAATCCGGAATTATTTTGTAATGAATCCCTGAAAATCAGGATACGCTTTCATTCCATGTTCACCTATATCGAGACCCTGAATCTCCTCTTCACGTGATACTTTTAAACCAAATACCATCTTTATAACATACCATACGGCAAATGAAGCTGTAAAGGTAAATGCACCAACTGCAACAACACCAATAGCCTGCGCAGTAAGAAGCGTCATTCCTCCGCCGAAAAACAGTCCATTTCCTGTAGCCGCTCCGGTAATACCATCCTGAGCAAATAAACCTACAGCAAGTGTTCCAAAAATACCGTTTACAAGGTGAACTGAAAGAGCTCCAACCGGATCATCAATTCTAAATTTATCAAACATCATAACAGCAATTACAACAAGAATCCCTGCTATAAATCCGATTACTGCCGAAGATCCCACACTTACAAATGCGCAAGGTGCTGTTATTGCAACGAGACCTGCAAGCGCACCGTTTATTATCATGGAAAGGTCAGGCTTTTTCTGAATCAGCCATGACATAACTGTTGAACTTAAAATAGCCATTGCAGCAGAAGTATTAGTAGTAACTGCGATATGAGCTATTGCACTTCCATCACCGACTGCCATTGTTGAACCAGGGTTAAAACCGAACCATCCGAACCATAGTATTAAACCACCAAGAGTAACAAGAGACATATTGTGGCCGAAAATCGGATTAACTGAACCATCTGCACGGTACTTGCCCAGACGTGAACCGAGAAGTAAAACTCCTGCCAATGCTGCCCATCCGCCTACTGAGTGAACAACAGTTGATCCTGCAAAATCCCACATCCCTAAAGTCTGAAGCCAGCCTCCTCCCCATATCCAGTGTCCTGTAAGAGGATATAGTACAGCAACAAGTATAAAAGAGAAAATGATAAATGAATGCAGTTTAATACGTTCCGCAACTGCACCTGAAACAATAGTTGCCGCTGTTCCTGCAAAAACAAGCTGAAAAAAGAATTTTGCCCACATGGGAACACCAGCCCAGCCGATAGCTGAATACGCCCCTTTGTATGCCTCTCCGATAGCAGGGCTGTTATCTGCACCTGAAACAAAAAATAACCCCTCTAATCCGGCAAAAGGATTTCCGTTTCCGAACATAAGACCCCATCCAATCACCCAGAAAGAGATAGATGATATGGCAAAAACCATGAAATTCTTTGCCAGAATATTAACCGTATTTTTAGCACGGCATAACCCCGACTCAACCATTGCAAAACCCAGATTCATAAAGAATACCAGAAATGCTGCTAAAAGAACCCAGACAGTATCCATTCCAACTGCCATACTGCTTTTTAATTCATCAAGTGCCGCCTGTGTTACATATGCCGGTGCCGCATCTGCCGCGAAAAGACCAGTCGCAGTTACAACTATAAGCAGCGCTGGTAAAAAGACTTTAAATAGCTTTCTCATAAGCCCTCCGAAAGAATAATTAGATATTTTAAAATCATGCTACAATAAGTTATAATGCAATATGTGTGCCAACTCCAATGTATAAGCTTTAAATCTAAATTAGTTAACATGGATTTAATAATCAAAGGCTGCCATAGTTAAAAGAGGGGGTTCAGGTTCTGAATTGGATTATTAAAGTACATTTTTGTTATTTTGAAACAATATAGTTACAAAAATGTACTTTAATTAAGAGTGCAGATAGATTAGACAATAGAACGAAATCAGCCGGCGCTCAGACCGGATGATTTCTCATCAAATAGTTCTCAATATAATACCGAAAAATCTCCCTGCTACTTCGACATCGGTTGGTGAGCCTGTCGAACCACAGCACATCGATTTAGGCCAAACTCTTTGATAAAGATGGTTTAAACTTCCGTGATTTCATAATCCCTTGATCAAACTGACTTGTACCAACAATTGTATTTGAATGATAAGTATTCAATTATACTACGCTTTCCCCTCGATACAACAGCGTAAATTTTACAAAATTAGAATTTTTACATCTACGCTGTCACATCTCGACAAGCTCGATGCACCGCCCGGGGAGCGCGCACTCTCAGTATAAGACGTTCCCCGAGTGTTTCGCACCTCGATACAGCCGTTGGCCACTCGGTAACCGTCCAACGAGAAATGTACTTGTGCTGAGCCTGTCGAAGTATCGAGGGGGAACACAATATGATGAAAACGCGTTATAATATAAATGTGGGTACAAGTCAGTTGATCAAAGGGGGATGTTGAGCGATACGAAACGGGGGGATTTCAAGTTTATGGCTGATAAATATTATTTATAACACAGCAATTTACATTTTTAATTCCTGAAATGGATATAAAAATGATAATAATAATTCATGAACTTACTTTTTTAGTGTAAAAACAAAAAATTATATATCCCGTCGCCTTCGGCGGCGGGATAATAGAATCCGTTTATACTATAGAAATGTTAAAGAATTAATACCGATTATTATAAATTCTTTTTCAAACCAATTAGTTACAAAAATGAAGTTTTTTACTTCTGTTTCCTAAAATATAAATTTAATTTTTGAGAGGCTGAAATGTCCCCACTCGTTAAAAAAGCACAAAGCATAAAAGTCGCAATTTCTTCATTGATAGAAAAATCAATAGAAATCGGAAAGCAGATTTATGAAGGATACTCATTTGAAAGCACTGTTTACAATACAATATTCACAACAATCAAAATATTCATCGTGGCTACAAGAAAATTCTTGATTGATGACTGTTTTACCAAAGCATCAGCAATAGCATATACAACAATAGTTTCGCTTATCCCGACACTCACTGTATTTTTGACATTTTTGTCAGTTTTCTCGGGAGTTGAGAATAAAAAAGAAGATCTCTTCCGTGATATATCACTGTTTATGGTGGAACATAGTATTAAGTTAAATATAGATTTTATATTTGAAGCAATTTCAGGACTTATAGATAATGCAAAAACCATCGGAGGCATTGGAGCTCTGCTGGTGCTTTTTACTGCTACGGGAATTTTTCCTTTTCCCAGAAAATTATCTATTACTGGGCAGCTCTGACCCTGGGACCTGTTATGCTGATTGCGGGAACCACCGTTGCGACCAAACTTTCAGACGTTTTCTCATCTGCAAATTATAACTCTGTCTACTTATCGGGAGATAAAATCTGGGTCGTGGGGAACAAGGGTTCACTTCTGAACACAGATATGAATAAAACAAAATTTATACCCTCTGAAGAATCGAGTTTTGATTACGAAAACCAGAGAATATTCAACTATAAAATTTCTGAATATCAGTTCGTTGAGGACGATTTCAGACTTGATTTTTTAAATCTGATGAAACATGAGTTCAATGATATACAGTTTATCAATGATGAAGGTTGGGTAGTCGGGACAAAAGGAATAATTCTATATACAAAAGATAAAGGTAAAACATGGACTATTTCCAAATGGGGGGATTTTACATTCAATGATATTCATATGCTCGACAACCGCAGAGGATTCATCTCGGGCAATAGCGGAGTAATTCTCACAACTGATAACGGCGGCAGAAACTGGAGCATATATGACACAAAAGATTTAACACTGAATTTTACTTCAATCAATTTTAAAGATAATGTAGGAATCATCACGGCAAACAAGGGCATAATACTCTACTCTTCAGATTCCGGACTGACCTGGAATTTACGGACCATTGCTGAGGCAAAACGAAAAAACAAACTTGTGGACCTGAACTCAGCTTTCTTCGTCGATAACAGATCAATATGGTTAGCGGGAAATGATGGAATAATTCTACATAGCTCCGATAGCGGAACAACCTGGACTGCCGGTAAGTTTAAAGAGTATAACTATTATGCCATTCTCTTTTTAAACGATAATGAAGGATTTATTGCCGGTGAAAATGGAATTATTATCCATACAGAAAATGGAGGAGAGAACTGGAGGAGCGATACTCTCCCTGCATACAAAATAAATAAA